>CABSBA010000056.1 GCA_902475825.1 uncultured Collinsella sp.
TTTCGCCCGCTTTTACCATCGAAAGCGGCATGGCCGGCATCTGCGGTCCGCAAGACATGAGTGGCTCCTAACGTCAGTTCGTCCTCAACATCGACGCGATAAAAGTTAACCACGTCTATGTTCGCTTTAGTAAACTAGCACGTGGTTAACTTTTTGGAAAGGGTCCTGTTCAGTTTTTCGAAAAAGTTTCCTATACGAAACAAAACAAAAAGGCGCGGCAAAGGACCATCCTTTACCGCGCCCTATCATGCCTAGAGCGAGAGGTTTCTGATCGACGTGACGCAGGAGGCCTCATCCACACCCGAAACGCGGAAGATGATGTTCTCGCCGCACTCGCCGTAGAGAGCCATGAGGCCCATAACATCGCGGCCATCCGTGTGGCGATCGCCGATACTGACTGACACGTCGCTACGATGCTTGGCAATGATGTCATAGAGCAGCGCAACCGGGCGGGCATGTAATCCCAACGGATCTTTAATAGTCTTTGTAAACTCGACCATGTCCCCTCCCACGACATCGCACATTCGGCCGGCAAACCCAGCCACGTGGTAGTTATTGTACGTTACCGGCGCACCCCCGTCCCATAAAAAACGAGGGAAGGCACGCGTCCTTCCCTCGTTGTGGGCAATATGTAGTCGCTTGCCTACATCAGACGCAGGCTGACGTCCTTGAGCTGAGCGCCGGAAACGGCACTCGGGGCGCCCGACATGAGGTCGGAGCCGCTGGCCGTCTTGGGGAACGCCATGACGTCGCGGATGGAGTCGGAGCCGGTGAGCAGCATGCACACGCGGTCCAGGCCCAGAGCAAAACCGCCCATCGGGGGCGCACCAAACTTGAGCGCCTCCATGAGGAAGCCGAACTGCGACTCGGCGCGCTCCTCGGTAAAGCCCAGGAGCTTGAGCATGGACATCTGCATCTCGGCGTTGTGGATACGCATACCGCCGCCGCCGGCCTCAAAGCCGTCCATGACAAAGTCGTAGGTGCAAGAACCGGCCGCCAAAGGATCGGCCTCGATCTTGGCGATGTCGGTCTCGGTCGGCAGGGTAAAGGGCTGATGCTCGGCAGCATAGGCCTTGCGGTCCTCATCCCAGTGGAACAGCGGGAAGTTGACGACCCACAGGAAGTCGTGGCCCTCGCGCTTGATCTCAAGTGCGTTGGCCATGTGGGAACGCATGCCGCCCAGAATCTCGTCAGAGAGCAGGCGCGGGCCGGCGGCGAACATCACAAGGTCGCCGGGCTCGACGTCCATGCGCTCGCGCAGAGCGGCCATCTCCTCGTCCGAGAAGAACTTGACGATGGGGCTGTTAATGGAGCCGTCCTCGCGAAAAGCGATCCAGGCCAGACCCTTGGCGCCAAACGTGGAGGCCACGCCGGCAAGCTTATCGATCTTGGCACGTGCCCAGGCACCGGCGCCCTTGGCGTTGATGGCCTTGACGACAGAACCCTCCTCGTTCGCGGCAGTCGCAAAGACCTTGAACTTGGAGTTGGCAAAGATGTCGGTCAGGTCGACCAGGTGCATGCCATAGCGGGTATCGGGCTTGTCGGAGCCATAGGTGTCCATGGCCTCCCAGTAGTTCATGCGACGCAGCGGCGTGGGCATCTCGACGCCCATGCGGCCGAAGGCATCGGACAGAACTTCCTCGAGCGCGCTCATGACGTCGTTCTGGTCCACGAAGGACATCTCGATATCGACCTGGGTGAACTCGGGCTGGCGGTCGGCGCGCAGGTCCTCGTCGCGGAAGCACTTGGCAACCTGGTAGTAGCGCTCGACGCCACCGACCATGAGCAGCTGCTTCAGGAGCTGCGGGGACTGCGGCAGGGCGTAGAAGTTACCCGGCTGAATACGGCTGGGAACGATGAAGTCGCGGGCGCCCTCGGGCGTGGACTTGAACAGGGAGGGCGTCTCGACCTCCATGAACTCACGGTTGTGCAGCGCCTCGCGAATGGCAAAGGTGAAGTCGGAGCGCAGCTTGAGGTTGGCCATCATCTCGGGACGACGAAGGTCCAGATAGCGATAGCGCAGGCGGGTGTCCTCGCTGGTCTCGATGCCGTCCTCGATCTGGAACGGCGGGGTGACGGACGTGTTGAGCACCTCGGCGTGGTCGGTCAGGACCTCGATCTCGCCGGTCGCGAGCTTAGTGTTGGTGGTCTCCTCGCCACGGGCGCGCACGACGCCGTGGATCTTGATGGGCCACTCGGGACGCATGGTCTCGGCGATCTTAAAGGCATCGCCGTCGGAGTGCTCGGGGTCGAAGGTGAGCTGCGTGATGCCCTCGCGGTCGCGAAGGTCGCAGAAGATGAGGCCGCCGTGGTCGCGGCGACGGCTCACCCAACCGGTGAGGGTGACCTCTTCGCCCACGTTCTCGAAGCGAAGCTCGCCGCAGGTACGGGTGTGCATGGAATGCTCATCGATGGGACGGGTCTGGCTCATACCAGTGATCCTCCTTTATGGATCTGTGCCGCCCCGTGTCGTTCCGGGCGGCGTCGTACAGATTTGCCCAGCCTGCGTAAACCGCGCAGCCAGACACGGCGTTCTATCTTATCGCACCCGCGTCGATGTGCCGCGAAAAAGTAACTCTTGCCCAAAGACTTGACGGAGACGAAACAATTGACGCGGCCTGGCCGTCGCCAAGGCGCGCCGCGTGCGACAATGTGCCCCAATACAACTGCACTCGGAAAGGCCCGTCATGACCGCACGCCTCATCGTTATGGATATCGACTCCACGCTCATCAACCAGGAAGTCATCGACCTGTTGGGCGAGGAGGCCGGCGTGGGCGAGCAAGTTGCACAGATCACCGAACGCGCCATGCGCGGCGAGCTTGACTTTAAGCAGGCGCTCGAGGAGCGCGTGGGGCTGCTTGCCGGCCTGGATGAGAGCGTGTTCGAACGCACCTTTGCGCGCGTGACGTTTACCCCCGGCGCGTTGGAGCTTGTGCGATCGGCGCACTGCAAGGGCTGGAAGGTCGGCGTGGTAAGCGGTGGCTTCCACGAGGTCGCCGACAAGATCGTGGCCGCCGCGGGCATCGACTTTTGCCTCGCTAACCGCCTGGAGGTCGTGGACGGCAGGCTCACCGGCAAGCTGGCGGCAAACATTGTGACCAAGGAATCCAAGCTCATCCAGCTGTTGGATTGGGCAGTTGAGTGCGGTGTCGACATGGCACACACCGTGGCAATCGGCGACGGCGCCAACGACATCCCCATGATTCAGGCCGCGGGCACGGGCATCGCGTTTTGCGCCAAGCCCAAGACGCGCGAAGCCGCCCCGTTTGCCATCGACGAGCGCAACCTGATGCTCGCCATGGACATCATCCTGCGCGACTAGCCGATCCGTCTAACAATTGAATCAGTCTGTCCTATAGTTTCCGAACAATTTTGTCTTAGTGTTCGGAAACATACCCTTTGAGTGCTAGACTTTGCACCGTCGAAGGGAACATATATGGATAAGCGAGATCTTGAGCAATTGCTGAGCGATGTTGCCGACGGAGCAGTCGCCCCGGCTGTCGCCCTTACGCGCATCCAGACGGCGCCAACCGCCGACCTGGGTTTTGCACAGCTCGATCTTTCGCGCGGGGTGCGCCAGGGAGCCGGCGAGGTTGTCTACGGCGCCGGTAAAACCGCCGAGCAGGTTGCCGCCATTATCGAAGCACTGCGCGATGCCGGCCAGGAGCGCATCCTGGTCACGCGCCTGGACGCCGAAAAGGCAGCCCGCACCTCGGAGCTCCTCGACAACGGCATCGACCTGGGATATGCCCCGGACGCACAGCTCGCCCTCGTGGGAGGCAAGCCCTCCCCCACCGGCAACGGACGCATCGTCGTCGCCTGCGCCGGCACGAGCGACCTGCCCGTCGCCGAGGAAGCCGCATTGACGGCCGAGTTCTATGGCAACGAGGTCGACCGCCTCTACGACGTGGGTGTCGCCGGCCTGCACCGTCTGCTCGCGCATGCCGAGGAGCTTGCCCAGGCACAGGTGGTCATCGCCATTGCCGGCATGGAGGGCGCACTGACGAGCGTTGTCGGCGGCCTGGTGAGCTGTCCGGTCATCGCCGTTCCCACCAGCGTGGGTTACGGCGCGAGCTTTGGTGGCGTAGCCGCGCTACTCGCCATGCTCAACTCCTGCGCCAGCGGCGTTTCGGTCGTCAATATCGACAACGGCTTTGGTGCCGCCTACCAGGCAAGTCTTATCAACCATCTGAGCGCCGGCACACCCCGCGCCCGTTAAGGAGCATTCCATGTCCAACCATCAGCATACGCTTATCATCGACGGCACCTCGGGCATCAGCGGCGATATGACCGTCGCGGCCCTGCTCGACCTGGGCGCCAGCGAGGAGCACCTGCGTGAACAGCTCGCCACGCTGCCGGTCGACGGCTTTGAGATTGCCGTGACGCGCGTAAACAAGCATGGCATCGACGCCTGCGATTTCGACGTCCGGCTTGCAGAGGAGCTCGAGAACCACGATCACGATATGGCCTGGCTCTACGGCAACGAAGCAGCTGCCAAACACACGCACGAGCATGAGCACCACCATCATGACCATAGCGAGCACGAACACGAGCACTGCCACGATCATGATCATGAGGCCCACGGTCATGGCCACGAGGGTCACCATCACGCCCACCACCATCACCACCGTTCTTTGGCGGATGTCACCGCCATCATCGATGGCTCACAGCTAAGCGATGGTGCCAAGCGTCGTGCCCTCGCCATTTTTTCCGTACTCGCTGATGCCGAGGCAAAGGCTCACGGCAAAACGCCCGACACCGTCCTGTTTCACGAGGTGGGCGCCGTCGACTCCATCGTCGACGTCTGCTCTGTCGCCATCTGCCTCGACGACCTTGGTATTGAGGACATCGTGGTCGAGTCGCTCTCCGAGGGTCACGGCACCATCCACTGTGCCCACGGCCTCATGCCCATTCCCGTCCCCGCTGTCGTCAACCTGTGCCAGGCGGGCAATATCGCCCTCACGCCTGCGCCGGTCGCCGGCGAGCTCGTGACGCCCACGGGCGCCGCCATCGTCGCCGCGCTGCGCACGTCCGACCAACTGCCCTCACGCTACCGCATCGAAGCCGTCGGCTACGGCGCCGGCAAACGCCCCTACGAAGGTTGCTCCGGTACGCTCCGCTGCCTGCTCGTTCACGCGGACGCATAGCCATGGATGCCCGCAAGGCAAAAAGCCGCGCTGCCATCGTTACGGCGTTCTCCGAGCTCCTGTGCGAGAAAGACTACGGCAAGATCACCGTCGGCGACATCATCGCTCGTGCCCACGTAGGTCGGGCCACGTTCTACGGGCTCTTCAAGAGCAAAGATGACCTGCTCGCTGAGCTCGTGCGCGATATCTGCACCCATGCCCTCGACGATGACGGTACGCCCCTCGATGACCCACTCGTACAGGTCGAGCATATCCTCAACAACCTCTGGAATCGTCGGCAGGGTGTACGGGCACTGGTAGCCGGCGCCGGCTCACGCGTCTTCGCCGACTGCTTACGCAAGACCATCATGTCACGAGCAGCCGAAACCGTGCCCGTCGACCCCTCAGGCCCCGCCGGCACCATGGACCGAAGCTTCCTACTACACCACATAGCCTCAAGCTTTGTAGGAATGGTCCAATGGTGGGCCTGGCACAATTTCCAAGCAGATAAAGACGACGTAGCCAAAGACTACCTCTCAGCCATAAAGCCCCTCTTCACCTAAGTAAGAAGCTCATCCCAAATCATCGACCCAACGCAGGGCTCCGCGCACCCCAAAGTGTCACTCGCGCCTCAACGCCCCCACCAGCAACAAGCCCCTCCCATCCAAATTCAGATATATATGTTGGGTTGCTTGCTCGAGCGCAGCAAAGACCCCGCAGCCGTCCGCATGGGGTAACTTCCCAGCGTACTCCGCAGGACGAAAGAACCCCCGCCGCACGAAGTGCGCAGCGGGGGTTCTTTCATGTCCGAGGACGCGCTGGGAAGTTACCCCATGCGGACGGCGGACAACCTATGTAGCCTCAGACTAGAACATGCCCAAGAAACCATGCACAAACAGCGCAGCCAGAGCAGCGCCGACAAACGGAGCGATGCCAGGAACGAGCAGGCCGTACTTCCAGTTGTTGTCAGCCTTGTTCTTGATCGGCAGCACCTGATAGGCCATGCGAGGACCAAGGTCACGGGCCTGGTTCATGGCGAAGCCGGTGATGCCGCCCATGCCCATGCCAACGGCCCAAACGATCAGGCCGACGCAGATGGCGAGCATCAGGACGTTCTCGCCAGCACGGTTAGCAGCAGCAAGGATGGCGCTGATGAACACAAAAGTGCAGATAGCCTCGCAGAAGAAGTTGCGGACATAGTTCGTGCCCTCGGTGGTGGGGTTGGTCGAGAAGATGTTGCGCTGGGCAATGGGGTCGACGACGCCCTCGGAAGCCTTGAACTCATCGGCATACATCAACCACGCGATCACGGCGCCCACAAAGCCGCCGAGCATATCGGCAATCATGAAGGGGATGCAGCTGCTCCACGGCACCAGGCCTACGATGCACTGGGCAAGCACCATGGCGGGGTTCATGCACACGGCGCCGCCAAAGACAAACAGGCAGACCGAGATGCCAAAAGACCAGGTGGTGATGGCAAACATGTGGCCGGAGCCCTGATACTTGGTGCCCTTGAGCACGGTATCGCAGTGCACGCCCACGCCAAAGATGATCATGAGGGCCGTTGCGCCGAATTCACAGAGGAGTTTGGTAAGCATAAAACCTTATCTTTCTTGTCGGTTACAAACGATTCGTTTAGGCCGCGCACTAGTGCTGCGCGACGACAACGCCCAGGCCATCGGGGATGACGGCAACCTTGGCATCGGCACCCTTCATCTCAAAGGCGAGCTTGAGCGCCTCCTCGAGGGTGTTGACCGGCGTCATGTGCATATCCTTGATCATCTGGTGATCGCACAGGTCGGTGACCATGATCACAGGGTGATGCGCCAGGATGCGGGCAAAGATCTGGCTCGTCCACTGGTCGGGCAGGGTCTCGTCCTTAGGACGGTCGATGCAGGCGCGCTCAAACTCTGCCGGATCGTTGTCGGCGATGTTGTGATAGAAGCCCTCGCCACCGTGACCGTCGGCGCAACCGGCGACATCAATGATCACGCCGCCCTCGGGAAGCGTGGCCTCGGCAGCGCACATGCCCTTCACGGCCTGGTAGATGTTCTGGTCGAGCGGGTAGCCGCCGTTGGTGGTGATGGCAATCTCGCACTCGACGGGCTCAACGCCGGCAAGGCTCTTCACGAACTCGCAGCCGGCCTCGTGCGCCTTGTGAATGTCGCCGGCAAAGGAGCCGATGACCTCGTGCTTGCCGTTGAGCACCACGTTAAGCACAAAGGCAAGGTGAGCCATCTCGGCAGCGGCAAACATGTCCTCGCTCACGTGGTTGTGGCACAGGTTGCCGGCACGCGAATGGGAATCGTTCACAAACTGACCGTTGTGGTTGTACATGATGGTCTTGTAGCTGGCGATACCGGGCAGCACGGACTTGCGGCTACCAGAGAAACCGGCAAAGAAGTGCGGCTCAATAAAGCCCTCGGCAAGCAGCAGATCGCAATCGGCGGCAATCTTGTTGATGATGCACTCGCCGCCAGAAGGCAGAGTGCCAATCTTTTTCATCATGCTGTCGTCAGTCGCGACGTGCATAACGATTTCCTCGTTGGCAACGATCTCCTCGCCGTACTTGTTGACGAGCTCCTCGTGCGTCGACGGACGGTGCATACCCGTAGCAACCAAAATACGCACTCGAGCCTCAGGTGCAGCGGAATGGATGTGATGCAGCAGAATAGGCATCGTCACACGCGAGGGAACGGGACGCGTATGATCGGAGCTAATGATGACAATATCCTTCTTGCCAGCGCAAAGCTCCTCGAGCGAAGGCGAGCCATAAGGGTTGGCAAGTGACTCCTCCACCAGCTCTTCCTGCGATTTTGTAGTCTTAAACTCGTTCTGATGACCTTCCATCACACCCGCGAAGTTCTTATCCTCGAGCTCCAGATGCAGCGTCTTGTGGTCAAACGGCAGTTCACATTCAAACAACGACGAGCGCCCTCTTCCTTTCAACTGACACACTAGATAAACCGTTGGAAGGATACGCCGCTCACCGAAAAACTCCACCGTCCACCGACTCATTAACACAACGTTCATATTTGACCCACAACAAAACGGCCGCGATCCCAAACGGGACCGTGGCCGCCTGTCAAAGACACTATAGACAGGATGACTTACGCAGCGCCGAGGCAAACATCTACCCCGATGGCATGCGCGCGTAAGTCATATTGCATAAATACGTCAATAATTTGCATATAATGACGCATGGATTTCTAGCCGTAACAGGGTAGTACCCTCCGGAGCGTGCATTTTTGCGAGTATTCAGCATCGCGGGATAAGATTTTGGTGTCAAAAGTCTTTCAAAAAGTAGCTAGTCCTCATGACTCGACCCATCTGGATAGCATGCGACGAGAAACCAGCCATATACGGGCATCGCCAAGACCCCAATTAGCGTGCAAAGGCATCAACAAAGGCAGCGAAAGCCGGCTATGGCCTTATGCATCAATCTTTTGCTGCTGAAAACTCCGTTTTTTGCACGTCGCCCCAGGCACCACCCTCACCCAGCAGCTGATCCGCTGAAGACCGGACATCGCAGGGCCCGCCATTAGTTTACTTTTAGGCACACTCCGCAGGACGCAAGAAGCCCTCGCCGCACGAAGTGCGCAGCGAGGGCTTCTTGCATGT
>CABSBA010000057.1 GCA_902475825.1 uncultured Collinsella sp.
TGCTTGAGTGCCTCGGAAAGGCCGACAAGCGCCGTGAAGAACGAGACCAAAGCGGTCAGAAGTCTCACGAAATCAATCAAATCGGTCATGGGCATCACCTCCCATCAGATGGAGGGCGCTGCCCGGCACATGGAACTGCCGTCAACGATACCGATTCTACCAGAGCCTAGTTATATATACGAATATATGTTCGTATTCCAAGCACACAGACCCCTGTGACAAAGGGCCTGTCCCTTTGTCACATTATTCAATGATGGTGCGGGAGTTTTGCTTGCGCATGGTGGCGAGCATGTGTTTGGGGACGGCGTGGACCATGCAGCTGCCGATGGTCGCGCTCGCGGCGGCCTTGGCCGCGTCACTGCCATTCTTGGTGGCGTAGCTGTGGCGGAAGCGTTTGAGCATGGCGATGTCGTTGCCGCCGTCGCCGTAGGCCGCAACCTCGTCCTCGGCAATACCGTAGTAGCCCGCCAGCCAGGCAACACTCTCGCCCTTGTTGCACGCCACATCCGTAATCTCGAACATCACCGGGTCGAACGGCGCGTTGACCACGCGGTCCGAACGCTCAGCAAGATACGCCTTAAGGTCGCGCTCCAGCTCGGGCGAGGTCACACGGCAGTTGATCTTGCACACATCGTGGCGCAGGATATCGCCGATCGACTGGTCGAAATACTGCTCCTCGTGATACCCGCCACGTGCACGCATACCACGCATCACGATGCGCTTGATGGGACTGTCCTTTTTAAAGCCCGCCTGGTGCATCTCGAACGAACCGCTCGAGAACATGCCATCGGGCGTGGAACAGTCAAAACAGATAGCCGGAAACTCCTTGAGCAGATCCTCGGTGATCTGCGGGTCGATGGTCCAGGTCTTGAGTACATCGCCATGGCTGTCGCGCACGATGGAGCCGTTAGAGCAGCAGGCATCGAGCGCCAGGCCCGTAAAGCCATGCTCGCCGATCGGCAACGTCGAGCGCCCGGTCGCGGGAACCACATGCAGGCCAGCCTCGGTCAGCTCGCGAATGGCACGGCGGATGGTCCCATCTGCCTCGTGCAGGGCGTTCAGCAGCGTTCCGTCTAAGTCACTCGCAAACATCTTGATCATGGGCATGCCTCTCCTTCGTCTGCACGATATTGTAGACGAGAACGGGCGCGCCCCAAGAGAGGCGCGCCCGTCAGGCGAAAGATTGTCCTACACCGCGGCGGGGCCGTGTTCGCCGGTGCGGATGCGGATAACCTCCTCGACCGGCTCGACCCAGATCTTACCGTCTCCAACGGCACCGGTGCGAGCAGCGTTGCAGATAATCTCGACAATGCCGTCGACATGCTCGTCGGCGCAAATAAGGGTGAACTGTACCTTAGGGATCGTGTTGACAAGCAACTCGTTGCCGCGCACATATTCCTTCCAGCCATGCTGCGCGCCGCAGCCCTGCACCTGGTTGATAGTCATACCGCGAACATCGGCAGCAAACAGCGCGTCTTTAAGAACCTCAAGTTTCTCAGCACGAACGATCGCCGTAATCTTCTTCATAGTGAATTCCTCTCTTGAATAAAAGAAATGAATTGTCCTTCACATGGCACGGGTTTTCCAGGTGCCGCAAACCAACCTCAGAGATCGAAAAAGTTCAACTGACTGGTCTTAGCGGGTTTCCCAAGTGCCGCAGATTGCCGTGAAAGAGGAGCGAAGCGTACTTAAGTACGTGAGCGACGATTGAACGGCAAGGTGCGGTACTTGGGGAAGCTGCTAATCGAGTCCGGAAAACGAGGGGTATGCGCTCTCGCCGTGCTGACTCGCATCCAAGCCCAGCGCCTCGTCGGCCTCGTCCACACGCAGGCTGCCGTGGAACAGCGCCTTGACCACCGCGGCGATCACCAAGTCGAGCACCAGCACAATAGCGACCGTCACCACAATGCCCAAAATCTGCGAGATGAGCAGCGACACGTCGCCCGTGTAGAACAGGCCGCCCTTGCCGGTCCACGAGAGCTCCGGCACGCAGAACAGGCCCGTGAGCACGCCGCCCAAGATGCCGCCAATGCCGTGGCAGCCAAACGCGTCGAGCGCGTCGTCGTAGCCAAACTTGGCCTTGAGATGACTGATAGCCAAGTAGCAGACGGGCGAGACAATCAGGCCCATGACCAGCGCCGCCCATGGCTCGACAAAGCCCGCGCCCGGCGTGACCACCACGAGGCCCGCGACCAGACCGGTACTGGCACCCACCAGCGTGGGGCGACCGGTGTGCACGCGCTCGACGGCAAGCCACGAGACCATGCCTGCCGCGCTGGTCGTCACGGTGTTGAGGATAGCAAGCGCCGCCACGGCGTCGGCCTTAAACTCGCTGCCGCCGTTAAAGCCAAACCAGCCAAACCAAAGCAGTCCGGCGCCAAGCGCTACAAACGGCACGTTATGCGGGCGATAGCTCACCATGCCAAAACCGCGACGACGGCCGAGCATTAAGCAGAGGATCAGGCCCGTCAGACCGGACGAAATATGCACCACGTCGCCGCCGGCAAAGTCGAGCGCGCCGATGATGCCACCGATAAAGGAGCCCTCGCCGCCCCAGACCATGTGGGCGAGCGGCGCATAAACCACAAGCAGCCAAATGCCCAGGAAGGCCGTCATGGCGCCAAACTTAACGCGGCCGGCCAGGCTGCCCGTGACGATCGCGGCCGTGATCATGGCAAACGCCATCTGGAAGGCGATGTTGATAATCTGAGGGTAGACGGCGCCGTCCGACGCGGTGCCCTCAGCCGCCTGCAGCACCTGGTTGAGCACCGGCAAGCACAGCAGCTGGTCAAGGCCTCCAATAAACGGGCTGGAACCGTCGCCGCCGTAGGCCAGCGACCAGCCGGCGACAATCCACAGCACACCGACCAGGCCAATGGCGCCAAAGCACATGAGCATGGTGTTGATGACATTTTTGCGCCTGGACAGGCCGCCATAGAAAAACGCCAGACCCGGTGTCATTAAAAATACGAGCATGGTGCAGATGAGCATAAACGTTGTCGATCCCGTATCGTACATTCGCTCCCCCTTGGTCGCATGAACGTTGTCGGCGCCCATAATGCGGCCGAGGGACAACTGGTGTAGACCAGATACGGCATTGTTAAACGCTGCGTTGTCGAATGGAAACGGTGCCGCAATTTTGGAAACGGCGCGGCAACGGGCGCGAAACGAACGGGAAACGCGTAAAACGAGAGGCCATCTATGTCTGCATTCCGAATCAGCTATATACAGAGATGAGCCAGCCCCAAAGCAGACTCCGTATTCAGTTCAAACGTGATTCCCCTAGGGGAAACACGGCTAGGAGCTCTTTAGCGTGTTTTCCCTAAGGGAATCACAGTCAGCGACGGCAGTAGCGTGTTTTCCCTAGGGGAATCACGATTGGGCAGAGCGATAAGGTGACTTCCCTAGGAAACACGCGCTTAGCGGCGGCAATAGCATGCTTTCCCTTATCAGCATCTCCTCCACCGCCCAACATTACATATGACGAGCAACTTTTGGCACACCAAAACGCCTCAGAAGGTGTTCGAGATAACCGTCCTCGTACACACGATTAAATTGCACCCTCATGACCGGAATGCCCAGAGCCGTAATGTGAGACTCTCGTTGACGCTCTGCAACCAAGCGCTGTTGCATCTCTTTTCCCAAGCCGTCCGCACCAACGTATTTGCCAAAACCATCGACCTCAATAATTAAGCGGAACCCATTTGGCAACTCGTAGTACATATCGACACGAATCGCACCGCCATCGACCGGGTCAACAAACTCGGCTTGCAACATGGTCGGAGGAAGGTAACCCAGCGCGATAATCAATCCACGCACGATGGACTCGCCGCCGCTCTCCGAAGCGCCGTCGGCATAGCGCGCCACCATCTCGGCGCGCAAGGCCCCCGAGCGACATCGCGCCAGCGCCTCAACATAGTCGCGATACTTTTGGATATCGAGCTTGCAGAACCGCACGGCGCTATCCGCTATAGCCAGACCATCTTCAAAAGAAGCAGTCAGTGAACAGTCGAGCACCGTCCGCTCCAACGTTGTTCGCTTCGCAGTCCCGTTCAGCTCGATCTCATTTAGGGGACACTCATGCCGATGGATTCCCGTGCCGCATCTTCCATGCGAACGCCCGCTCGCTACAAGATGAATTGTGTCCAGATATTTCTTCGAAACCCAAAGTCCATGGTCAAGCGCAGCAGAAAAAGAGCAGACGATCTCGTCAGGATGCTCATCGAGAAACGTATTTTGAACATAACGCCAACGAGCGCGCGGACTCGACTTGAGCGCGTCCCACGTGGAGGCACGCATGAACATTCCGCTAAACGGGCGCACAGCCACCCCAGCCGCTACGGCGCGACGAAGCGCTTCGCAATCTGCCCTGGTTTTGGGCACGAGACAACGCTGCAAGCGCTCCGCCCGATCAAGCTGCTCTTCAATCCTTTGCCGCGCGCTGGTATTTCTCATAAAAGCCACCTCCCAATAGAGGCAGCATAGCCAAAAGGCACCTTACCAATCTCTTGCCATTAACTGACCAAAAGCTTGACGCGCTGCTTGACGCCGCAGGTCAGAAACGTCATCCTAGCGCGCACCATAACTACGCCACTCGGTGAACGGTTGTCATCGAGGTGCAGGCGGCAGTTTCCTTGCCCTCTCTAGGCCCTCTGGCATCAATGACGCCTCGTAGCCTCAGTTCAAACGTGATTCCCCTAGGGGAAACACGGCTAGGAGCTCTTTAGCGTGTTTTCCCTAAGGGAATCACAGTCAGCGACGGCAGTAGCGTGTTTTCCCTAGGGGAATCACGATTGGGCAGAGCGATAAGGTGACTTCCCTAGGAAACACGCGCTTGCAAGGCGCCTCTACGACTCCAGCTCTTAGCGTCGAAACAGCTCGTGGGCGCGGTCGCGAAGATTAGTTGCTCGAATGACACCTTCGTAGCGATTGATACGCAGACGCGGGAAGGCATTGAAGAAGCGCAGGTCGCGACGGCTGAGCGACACACTCGGCACCGGACGGTTCGCGCGCCTGCCGGCACGGAGACGGGCGAGCGATGGATGGGGCACGCTCGGCGCGGCATCGGCCACGCGGCGGGCGGCAAGCGCCAGGCCATGAGCTCCGTCCGAGATAAACGTCGGCATCGAAGCCTTCTCACGCAGAGCATCGAGCGTTGCGTCGCCCAGCTCGGCCAGCCACGCGTTAACGGCACGGCTGCGGATATGCGTCTGCGCCACTGAGTCGATCGCCGAATCGGGAATACGTTCGAGCATGGAGTCAGACGCATCGGCAAGCGACTCGTTGATGCGGTCGGCAAGGTCGGCACGCACACGCTCCAGCTGATCGGACAGGCGGCGCCAACTGGCCAAAGAGCATGTCGCGTCGACCATCATCGCGACCGCGACGATAAAGGCGGACAGCCGCACAATCAGCACCGGCAGATGGCCAAGCAGCCCCAGCAATGCCGGCTCCACTAAACGGCAAATACACAACGCACCCAAGCCAAACGCGCAGGCCCAGTACAGGCAGATGCGTCCGTGCAGGTTAAACGGCAGATGCGAGTAATCCCAAAACCGGGCACCCGTCGTTTTTTCCAACAGCACGCCCACGCTATATTCGATCACGCTGCATACGAGCGCGGCAGCGACAAACTGGCTCGAGGCGTCTGGGATTCCACGCAGCAGCAACCAGCACGCGATGCCGCCCGCACCGTAGATGGGACAACACGGCCCTAGCAAAAAGCCGCTGTTGGCAAAGCGTCCGTGGTTGAGCATGGCGCAGACTGTCGACTCCCATACCCAGCCGCAAAAACCGTAGAAGGCAAACGAGAGTACCAGCGCCGAGAGCGGACAGGCGGCAAGCGTCGCGCCGTCAAATGCCATGTCGATCGCGGTTCCCACCGTCTACCCACTCCTCTTTTCGTTCGATTCTTTGCTCGAGCCGTCACTCGAGCCCTCGTTCAAATCGTTCGCGCCGCCTTTGCGCGGCAGACGGCCGGCAATCGTCTCGCGCAGCGCGCACCATTTATCCGCCAGGCACACAATCCATGCCTCACGACACGTCGGCGGCACCGGTACCAGCGGAAACATATGCCGCACGATGATATTCCGCTCGCGCGGCGTCAGCTCAAAATCTTCCTCCGCACGCGCCAAGGCAAAAAACGGGTGGCGAAAGCCATGCAGCCGATGGCTTGGGTCGGGATCGTGCCAGTCATAGAGAAAGTAATCGTGCAGCAGGGCCCCGCGCAGCAACGAGGCGCGGTCAACCGAGACACCGACGCGGCCCAGGCGCTCGGCAAAGGACAGACTTGCCCGCGCCACCGAGGTCACATGTGCATAGACCGTCACATCGCCATGTTGGATAAACTCATGCATCAGGTCCAAGCGGCCCGCCTGGGCGAGCTGACGGGCGGCATCGTCGACCTCGCGCGCGATTTTCTCGGCACGAACGGTATCGGACATGCGGCCTCCTTCCGGCGACGCTCGGCGGCAAGCCGCGGCCTGCACGCAATGAATAAAATCATCATCGAATCTACCAGTATGGCATCGGACAAAACGTTTTGCCCCACCAGTTGGCGAATTACCGCGCCGCCGTCACATATCAAACGCCAAAATGTGCGAGACTGTCTTGTGCAATTGTGCCGGCCGAGGGAGTGCCGGCGCACGATTCGCATGGAGTAACCCACAACGATGCTGCTTACGCAAACGACAACGCCCGAGGACGTCAAGGCTCTCGATCGCGCCGAGCTTCCGCTGCTCTGCGGCGAGATCCGCCACGCCATCCTCGAAAGCTCCGCCGCCGTCGGCGGGCACGTTGCCCCCAACCTGGGCGTCGTTGAGCTTACGGTCGCGCTCCATCGCGTGTTTAACTCCCCCACCGACAAAATTGTCTTTGACGTATCGCACCAGACCTACGCCCACAAGGCGCTGACCGGGCGCGCGTACACCTATATCGATCCGGAGCGTTATGGTGAGGCTTCTGGCTTTGCCAATCCCGACGAGTCCGAACACGACCTGTTCGCCATGGGCCACACCTCCACATCGGTGAGCCTGGGCTGCGGCCTTGCCCACGCCCGTGATCTGGCGGGCGACAGCTACAACGTCATTACCATCATTGGCGACGGTTCGCTTTCGGGCGGTCTGGCGTTTGAGGGCTTCAACAACGCCGCCGATCTCGACAGCAACCTGATCATCATCGTCAACGATAACGACCAGTCCATTGCCGAAAACCACGGTGGCCTGTATCGCAATCTGGCCGAGCTGCGCGCCAGCAACGGCACCTGCGAGCGCAACGTTTTCCGCGCGATGGGGCTCGACTACCGCTATCTGGACGCCGGTAACGATGTGTTGGCCCTGGTCGACGCGTTGCAGGAACTGCGCGATATCAATCATCCCATCGTACTGCACGTCTCCACCGCCAAGGGCAAGGGCTTTGAGCCGGCCCAGAGCGACCCCGAGCGCTGGCACCACGTGGGTCCGTTTGACATGGCGACCGGGCGCAAGCTCTGCCCGGGCCATCCGAGCGAGCCTGCGCCGCGCACCTATGCCGACATTACGGGCGAGGCGCTCAGCGCCGCCATCAAGCGCGATCCGCAGGTCGTGGGCATCACGGCCGCCACGCCCTACATCATGGGCTTTACGCCCGAGCTTCGCGCTGCCGCCGGCAAACAGTTCGTCGATGTGGGCATTGCCGAGGAGCATGCCGTAACCTTTGCCACCGCGCTTGCGCGCTCGGGCGCTAAGCCGGTCTTTGGCGTGTACGGTACGTTCCTGCAGCGCGCCTACGACGAACTGTGGCACGACCTGTGCCTCAACGACGCCCCCGCAACCATCCTGGTGTTTGGTGCGTCGATCTTTGGCACCACGTCCGAGACGCACCTCTCGTTCTTTGATATTTCCATGCTGGGCGGTCTTCCTAACATGCACTACTTGGCACCGGCCTGCATGGAGGAATATCTGTCCATGCTGAGCTGGTCGCTCGACCACCGCGAGCATCCCGTGGCGATCCGCGTACCGGGCATTGGCCTGGTTAGCCGCCCCGATTTGGCGCCCGCCGAGGACACCGACTACAGCGCCGTTCGCTACAACGTGGTGCGTCAGGGCCGCGACGTAGCCGTGCTCGCGCTCGGCGATTTCTTTGAGCTGGGCGAGCGCGTGGCAAACCGCTTGGCTGCCGAGTACGGTATCGAAGCCACGCTCGTCAACCCGCGCTATGCAACCGAACTTGACCGTGAGTTCCTTGACAGCCTTGCCGCCGAGCATCGCGTTGTCGTCACCCTCGAGGACGGCATCTTGGACGGCGGCTGGGGCGAGCGCGTGGCATGTTACCTGGCCTGCACGCCGCTGCGCACACGTACCTTTGGCATCGCCAAGGGCTTCCCCGACCGCTACGACCCCAACGAGCTGCTCGCTCAGAACGGCATGACGGTCGAGAATATGGCTGCCGAAGCCGCGAGACTACTCAACGAGTAAGAAAACCTCCGCAAGGAAAGCACCCCTGCGGAGGTTTTTGTTTTCACGACGCGATTATCTCAATCTGTAACATCTAGGGTCCGAATTTCCGTCTAACTGTTTCAGATTGAGACAAAACAGCAAGTCATGGTCGGCGCAAAAAACAAATAACCGTTCATACGCGATCTCCTTACTTATATATGCG
>CABSBA010000058.1 GCA_902475825.1 uncultured Collinsella sp.
CTGGCCGAGCTGCATGGACTAGGCAAGTTTGAGAACGATGCCCAAAATGATCCGGAACATACTGCGGCAAAAACCTATAGAGCTGCCCTCATGCGCGACGCGAACCTGCGTGCCATGGGCCACAACGTCATTCATTTCAAGCTCTCAGACACCCACGATGTCAAAGCGTTCGGCTCCATGATGCGCGGCTTCGGTATACCAACCACAAAACCCTACGCAGACTCCTGACCGGCTGCCCTCATCTTCTCGACGACAGAACCCATCATCGACCCAGCCCGCTCGGCCTCAATAAGTTGCGGTGAAATAGTTCCTGGATAACAGCTTTTGCGGCTAATCAAGGAACTATTTCACCGCAACTTAGGTGGGGATGTGGGGTCCCGGCATGTATATGAAAACGGCTCTGGTCCCAAAAGGAGCCAGAGCCATTCATCTATCTTGTGGAGCGGGCGACGGGAATCGAACCCGCGTCATCAGCTTGGAAGGCTGGGGTTCTACCATTGAACTACGCCCGCAAGATATGGTCGGGACGACAGGATTTGAACCTGCGACATCCTGCTCCCAAAGCAGGCGCGCTACCAAACTGCGCCACGTCCCGAAGGTGTTGAGCAGCTAAGGTCTAGACCTTGCGTGTCCCAAAGCGAAGGAAATTATAGGGGAGACTCCCCGCCTGTGCAAGCGCAGAAACCCTAGCTCCTCGAATGTGCGACAAACTGGCTATGAACCAGACCAATCACAAACGCGACCACAGCAACCGGCGCCCACGCAGCGCCGATATCTGCCAGCGGCAACGCATCAAACGGCAGCCACGCGCCAGCAAAGAACGCATCGCGGACCGAAGTGATTACACTCTGTACCGCGACAACGCCGCCGACCCAGACCCACACCTGCGGGTGCGCGTCGCAAAAGCCGTGCACCAGGCCCATCAGTACCAGCACAATGGCAACGGGATACAGGGCATTGAGCATAGGCACCGAGAACATGAGGATCACGTCGAGGCCCACGTTGGAGAGCACGCACGAAAACGCTGCGAACACAAAGGCGAGAATCGCAAAGGGACGGCGCATGGCCTCCTCGGAGGCCTCCGCTCCCCCTTCGACCACATACGTCTCGCAGAAGTAACGCGAGCAGCAGCTGATGAGGCCGATGCACACGTTCATGCAGGCAAGGAAAAAGATCGCAAAGACCACGACCGTGCCGGCAAGGCCAAAGTGCATGGAGGCCGAACGGGCGAGGATGGCGGCGCCGTTGGTAGCGTCGGGCATCACGGTGCCGAGCTGCATACCAGCAAGGCCCAAGCCGCAGTAGATGATGGCCATGAGCACGCCGGCGATCACACCGGAACGCGAAATCTCGAAGGCCACGCGCTTGTCATCGGTAACACCCAGCTCGTGGATGGTCTCGGCGATGATGATGCCAAAGGCGAGCGACGCGAGCAGGTCCATGGTCTGATAGCCAGTCAGAAAGCCCTGCACGGCAGCGCCTGCATCGTAGGGAGCCTGAGGCGCGGCAGCCGGTCCCAGTGGCGAGACCACGGCGGCACCCACGACCAACACGATGAGCGCAATGAGCGCGGGGCCCGTAATGCGGCCGAGCACGCGCGTGATGACACCCGGGCGCAGCGTGAGCACAAAGGCGACGACGAAGAACCCAACGGCAAACACCAGGCGAGCCGTGCCGAGCGAAACACCCTCGGGTAGCAGCGGCACCAACATTTCGAAGGCCGTGGAGCTCGTGCGCGGAATAGCCAGGCACGGGCCGATGGCCAGATACACCGCCGCGACAAAGAACTCACCAAACTTGGGGTGCACGCGGCCGGCAAGCTCGCGAGCCGTGCCGGCGAGCGCGACGGCGATAAATCCCATGACGGGCAGACCGATAGCGGCGATCAAAAAGCCAATCATGGCAAGCGGCGTAGCCGTGCCGGCCTGAAGTGCCAGCAGCGGCGGAATAATGAGGTTGCCGGCGCCAAAGAGCATCGAGAACAGGGCGATGCCGACGGTGACGACATGGTCGGAGCGCAGACCGCGCGGGGCGGATGAAGCCATGGGACCACCTTTCGAATCGAAACAAAAACGGGACGGGCAAAAACACCCGTCCCGCAAGTATAAACGGTCTAGCAGCTTTAGCAGGCTAAATCGCGCAAAGCGTCAATCGCGGTGTCGACTTCCTCGTCCGTGTTGAAATAACCAAACGAGAAGCGAACGACACCCTGACGCTCGGTCCCCAGCGCGCGGTGCATGAGCGGAGCGCAATGGGCGCCGGGGCGCGTCGCGATCCCCCACCCTTGCATGAGCGCGTCCGAGATCTCGGCAGAGTCGATATCGCCTACGTTGAGCGACACAATCGCAGAGCGCGCGGGTTGGTCAAAGGCACCGTAGAGCTTAACCCCCGGAATCTCGCGCACACCGGCAAGGAAGCGATCAGCGAGCGCACGCTCCTGGGCAGCAATCGCCTCGACCCCGCCTTGGGCCTCGATAAAGTCGAGGCCGGCAGAAAGTCCTGCGATGCCGTGACCGTTGAGCGTGCCCGCCTCAAGGCGCGTGGGCCACTCAAGCGGCTGCAGTGCATCGAAGCTGTGCACACCCGTGCCGCCCATGGCCCACGGAGCCATGTCAATTCCCTCCGCCACGGCCAGGCCACCGGTGCCTTGGGGTCCCATGAGCCCCTTATGGCCGGTAAAGCACACAATGTCGAGCCCCATGGCCTGCATATCGATATGCATCGCGCCGGCAGACTGCGAGGCATCGACGATCACGAGCGCACCGGCCGCATGGGCCATGGTGGCTACGCGTGCAATGTCGACCGCGTTGCCGGTCACATTGGAGGCGTGCGTCACCACCACGGCACGCGTGCCCGGCGTGACCAACCGCTCGAGCTCGTCGTAGTCGAGCACGCCGTTCGCGTCGCAGCCGGCATGCTCAACCGTCACGCCCTGCTCTACCGCCAGGCGGTTGAGCGGACGTAGCACCGAGTTGTGCTCGAGCACCGTTGTGACCACACGGTCGCCGGG
This sequence comes from uncultured Collinsella sp., assembly GCA_902475825.1. Taxonomy (GTDB): domain Bacteria; phylum Actinomycetota; class Coriobacteriia; order Coriobacteriales; family Coriobacteriaceae; genus Collinsella. The sequence continues at coordinate 3,011 of CABSBA010000058.1, forward strand.
ACGCACCACGCCATTGATGGCGGTGTTGAGCGCCGCGGTGGAATTGGGCGTAAAGCACACATGGTCCGCCCTCGGGCAACCCAAAAGGCGCGCGAGTTTGGCACGGCAGCCGTGAATCGCACGAGCGGCATCGAGGGCACCCGACGTGGCGCCGCGCCCGGCATTGCCAAGCGAGCACATCGCCTGCGTCACGGCATCGATGACCGTCTGCGGCTTGTGCATGGTCGTCGCCGCGTTATCCAGGTAGATCATCGCACGACCTCCCACATATCGATCACGGTAAAGCCCTCGGTGGGGACGCCCGCCGCGGCAAGCTCGCCGCGCAGCAGGTCCTCATCGGCAGGCAACGCCTTCCACGCCAGACCGCAGCCGGCAGCGACCTCCCCGGGCACGGGAATCGTTCGCCCGGGAAGGCCGCGCTCGATGCACAGGGACTCGCAGCCCATGGCGGCCGCCGTGGTGGGAAACGTGATGACAAGCGCCGGGCGCTTCTCCCTCATGGCAACTCCAACCAATACGCTACGGGCGCACGACGCGCACGGCCTGCTCCATCTTCTCCACGATCACGTACATGTTGGTGACCTCGCCCACCGCAAGCTGGTCTTTAATGCCATAGTGGTCCAGGCAGGTACCGCAGGTGAGAATCTCGACGCCCTGCTCGGCCAGGCCCTTCAGGTCGTCGAGCACCGGAGAGCCCTCGACGGTGAGCTTGGCGCCACCGTTGTAGAACAGCATGGTCGCGGGCAACTCCTCCTGCTGCGTCACTGCAAAGATAAACGCCTTCATGAGCTTGTGGCCCAGCTCGTCGTCGCCACGGCCCATGCAATCGGTGTAGACGGAAATGACGAGTTTGCCCTTGCCGGCGCTGGCATCACAGAAGGCAGCGCCATCCCGCACGGGATCGGCCACGGCAACGGCGCCAGAGGTCGCCACGGTCACGTGCCACTCGGCGTCAGAAACCTTCTCGACCGAGGCCGTGCAGCCCTTCTCCTGCGCCATCTTGGAGATGTTCTTGACGGCGGTCTCGTTGTCGACCGAAGTCACCACGGCACCCTCGCCATCAAGCTGTTTGAGTGCCTTAAGCGTCTTGACGACGGGCAGCGGGCAGGCATCGCCCATGGCATTGACTTCAATTTTGGTAGACATAGTTTTTCCTTTCGAAAGAACCGTTCTAGAGAACGGTAAACAGTTACATAAACGTGCGGGCTAGCGAACAACGCGGACGGCGGGACCGCCTGGCACCGGCTCGCACACGCGACCGACGACGGCGGCAACGCGCCCCTCAGCATGCAGACGACGCGCAAGCTCATCCACATCCGCCGCGGGCGCCGCAATAAGCAAACCGCCCGAGGTCTGCGGATCGTACAGCGCATCCAGCATGCCCGGCTCCAGGTCCTCGTCGGCAGCCACGCGCGGGCCAAAGAAGTCCTGGTTGCGGTAGGAGCCCGCGGGGATAATGCCCAAACGCGCCATGTCGAGCACCTGGTCAAAGAGCGGCACCGACCCCGACGCAAGCTCAACCTGCACGCCCGAGCCCTCGGCCATCTCGCATGCATGCCCAATCAGACCAAAGCCCGTAATGTCGGTGCAGCCGTGAAGCTCGAGTCCCTCGGCCAGGCGAATCGGCGCCTCGTTGAGGGTGCGCATCGAGTCAAACATGGCCGCGGCCTCGTCCTGCTCGATGAGCTCGCCCTTAATGGCCGTGGTGATGATGCCCGAGCCGATCGCCTTGGTCAGCAGCAAGACATCGCCCACGCGTGCGCCGCTGTTGGCGAGCATGTGGTCGAGTGGCACAAAACCGCTCACGGACAGGCCATACTTGGGCTCGTCGTCGTTGATGGTGTGGCCGCCCGCGATGGAGCAACCCGCCTCGACGCACTTGTCGGCGCCGCCCGCCAGAATCTGACCGGCAACCTCGACGCCCAGGCAACTGGGTATGCAGAGCAAGTTCATGGCATGGCTCGGCCGCCCGCCCATGGCGTAGATATCCGACAGCGAGTTGGCCGCGGCGATCTGGCCAAACAGAAACGGGTCGTCGACCATCGGCGGAAAGAAGTCGATGGACTGCACGAGCCCCAGGTTCCCCCCTACGCGAAAGACACTCGCATCGTCGGAGGTATCGAACCCCACGAGCAGGTTATCGTTATGCACATTGGGCAAGTCGCCCAGGACCTGGGCGAGGGCTCCGGGAGCCAGCTTAGCGGCTCAACCGCTCGCGGCAGTCATAGACGTGAGCCTCATGGTGTCCTTAGCCATACGAACCCCCTTCCAACAAATCAACGACTTTAAGTATACGCCCCAGGCACGCTTCCCAAGAGACCGCCGACGGCTCGAACGTCGAAGCCGGAGCCGCAAGCGCCTGCGCGATAGCATCTGCCAGTGCGCGCTCAAACAACGGAAGGTCGGCCGCCACGGGCGTGTCGACATCCGTCATACGCGGCGACGCCACCCACGTCACGGGAGCACCGGGAAGCATCGCCTCCATCCAGGGACGAACGCCGGGCAAATCGGTGGCCACAACTTTGCAACCGCACGCGAGGGCCTCGATCGTCACGAGCGGCAGACCCTCATAAAACGAAGGCAGCACAAAGACGTCGGAACTGCGGTAGGAACGCACGAGTCCATCGCTATCCAGGCGCCCCGCCAGCGTCACCGGCACATTCGAGGCCGCGGCCAAGCGCTCGATACGCGCGTACTCGGCATCGTCCCCGCGGCCGCCCACAAGCACCAAGCCAGATGGGCAGACGTCATCGTCAATCGGCAATGACACAGCTCGGACCAGCGACTCGACGCCCTTTTTAAAGCAAATCTTGCCCACGTACACAAGCGATCCCGGCTGCCTCGCCACGCTTGCGTCGCGGCAGAAGACGCGATGGTCGTAGCCCGTCCCGATCACGTGGATGCGATCGGCATCGACGCCGCACACCAGGCCAATCTGCTCAGCCTGCTCAGCATGGAGCGCAAAGACGGCATCGAGCCGACGAACCGCACTTACGATGCGATCGCGCTCGAGCGCATGCGAACGCAGCTGGCGCAGGTCGGTCGAATGGCACACGGCAACAACCGGCACGCCCCGGACGCACTCGCGCGCCAATGCGGTCACCAGATACAAGTGATGGCAGAGCACCAGATCGGGCTGAAACTCAGCCACCGCCCGATCGATTGCAGCAGCAAATGCGCGCTCAAATGCCTTGAGCATCGAAGGCGTCAGGTCACGATAGCGCGTGGAGGGATAGGGCATGACATCGGACATACCGCAGATGGGAAACGGCAGCTCGGGCGACTCGAACGGTACGGCAAACACGGCAGCACGCCGGTCCAGCTCGCCTTGGGTATCACCCGGTGCCGCGCCGCAAAGCACGGCGGCGCGATGCCCCGTCTCGATCTGCTCGCGCACGAGCGCGGCAAGGTAGGTGCCGCTGCCGGTGCTATCTGGTTTTTGTGCCGAGATATTGAGGATGCGCATGTCGCGGTACACCCCTAGGCCAAGGCGGCGGCGCGGACAGCCGCGCCGATGGCGCCGGCAAAGCGAGCCTGGGGCGAGGTGGTCACCGGCGACCCCAGTAACTCGCCCAACCGCTCCACCACGAAGGTGTTCTCACACAAACCGCCGGTCAGGTAGTACGGGGCGCCCGCGGCCTGCCCGGCCATGGTCGCCACGCGCGAGACCACGCTGTCGATCACGCCACGCGCAATGTTCTCGCGCGGCTCACCGCGACCGATCAGGCTGATAACCTCGCTTTCGGCAAATACCGTGCACATGCTGCTGATCTTGGTGGGCTCGCCGGTGCGGGCGAGGTCTGCCATCTGCTGCTGGGAAATGCCTAGGCGGTCGGCCATGATCTCCAAAAAGCGCCCCGTGCCGGCGGCGCACTTGTCGTTCATGGCAAACTTGGCCACGCGGCCACTTTTAAGCTGAATGACCTTGGTGTCCTGGCCGCCCACATCAATCACCGTGCCGTGATCGCCAAACAGACGCACGGCACCGGCACCATGGCAGGTAATCTCGGTCACGACCTTGTGCGCATAGGGCACGGCAACACGGCCGTAGCCAGTCGCGACCACGCGAGCATCGTCGCCCGTCGCGTCATAACCCGCCGCTGCCAGTGCCTCGCGCAGCCGCTCGGAAGCATCGACCGAGGAGAACCCGGTTGGCTGCACGCACGTCCACGCCACCGAACCCTCCCCATCGACCACAGCAGCCTTAGCCGCCGTAGACCCGATATCGATCCCGATCCCTATCATGGCTCTCTCCCAATCTAAACATCAAAGGTAGCGGCGCGTTCAGGCGCCTTAGCTCTAGGTCTCTCAGGTGCCGGAGATTGCCCCGAAAGAGGAGCGCCGCGTACTTTGGTACGCAAGCGACGGTTTGAGGGGCAAGATCCGGTGCCTGAGGAAGCTAGAGGGTTTCGATGAAGGCGGCGATGCGCGTCTCGATCTGGCCCATGTCGCCGTTGCTGTAGTCGGTCTCGATCTTCATATACGGAATACCCGCGCCCTCGACAGCCTCCTGCATGCGCGCGCTCTCAACGTTGAAGGTGTGGCAGGCCTGCAGCACGCTCTCTACCACGCCATCGACGTGATACTTCTCGCACATGGCCAGCGTGTTTTCCATACGACCGTTGTTGGGCGTCATGACCGAGCAGTTGATGTCCAGGTAGCGGTCGGCAATCGCGCGCAGAATATCGGGAGCCTCCGGGTCGATCATCATGGCGGCCGTACGCTCGCCCGAGCAATCGTCCATGCACACGACCACACCGCCGTTGGACTCGATGGTGCGACCGATCTTGTTGATTACGCCGCCCACCGGGCAGCCGGTGATCAGAATGCGCTTGGCATCTGCCGCAACCGGGCGCTCGCCCGCGTCGTAGGCCTCGCGCAGCTTGGCGACCTTTTGCTCCAGCTGCTGCGTATAGGCCTCGATATCAAAGCTAAACGTACCGGCAAACATGGTGCTCATCAGGTCGACGCCGCTCATGGCCGCCGGCTGGTTGGCCTGCAGCGCAAACATGTCGAGCTGGGCAGCACGAAGGCGATTGCGACGACGGACGGCGGCGCGCAGGTCATCGTCGGTAATCGTGATGCCGTAGAAGCCCTCGAGCTCCTCCTTGAGCAGGCGGCACTCCTCGTACCAGCCTTCACGCTCGTAGGCACGATCGCGACCCTGCGGAAGATGCAGAATGTGCGTGCGCTTGAGCTCGTTGAGTCGCTCGTACATCTTCTTCTTGCCGTCGCAGGTGGTCTCGCCGATGATCATGTCGCTAAAGTACGTAAACGGGCACTTTTGCGAGTAGGCAAAACCGTACGTCGACTTGATGAGCGGGCACAGGTTTGCCGGCAGCACCTTCTCGGCCTCGGGAATCACCTCATCGGACGTACCGCACAGAGCCACGCTCGCAGCCCCCGCGGCATCGATAATCTCGAGCGGCGTATAGCTGCACAAAAAGCCGACCAGGCGATTACCCGCCTGCTTGTAATCCTTTACGCGAATAAACGCCGCCTTGCGCTGCTCGTTGAACTCCTCAAACGTGCTGGGCAACGGCTGTTCAATATTTTCCGA
>CABSBA010000059.1 GCA_902475825.1 uncultured Collinsella sp.
CGCTCATGCTCGCCGGGCTTATTTTACGCGTCTCGCACGAGAGCGCTCGACGCGATGAATACGATCGTCGTCGCGATAGCTTTGCCGTTATGGACGAGAGCACTGCCGGTGTTCCCCATGCGCGTGGGGAGCGCTCGTCGCGTGGCGGTTTTACCGTCTTGAACGGTTTTGCTTCGGAGTCGGATGCCCGTCCGCGCTCGGCGCCGCAGAGTCGCCCGCAACGACCGACGCCGCGCAATACGGGTGGCGGATATAATCGGATCGACTTGAATTCGGACCCGTCGGCGCGCTTGCGCACCGACGACCAGGGGTCGCGCGTACGAAGGGACTACCATGACCGATAAGATGACCGTTGCTATCGCAGCCGGCGGCACGGCGGGACATATCAACCCCGCACTCGCCTTGGCCGAGGAGCTACGTGTCCGTGGCCACCACGTTGTGTTTGTGGGTCAGTCGCATAAGCTCGAGGGTCGTCTGGTTCCCGAGGCAGGGTTCGATTTTGTGCCGATTACGGTTACGGGCTTCGACCGCTCCCGCCCTTGGACGGCATTGAGCTCGCTGTGGCGTGTCTATAAGGCGAAGCGCACGCTCGGCAGCCATTTTTCTAAAGCCTGCAAGCCCGATGTCGCTATAGGTTTTGGCGCCTATGTCGAGGTCCCGCTTCTGGGCTGGTGCAAAGACGCGGGCATTCCGTATCTGCTGCACGAACAGAACTCCGTTCCGGGCCTTGCTAACAAGATGATGAGTTCGCATGCCGCCCGCGTTTGCATCTCGGTGCCGGCAGCACGTTCCGCGTTTGAGCGCGAGGGCGATCCTGACCATGTGCTCATGACCGGCAACCCCGTGCGCCGTTCTGTGATCGAGGGGGATCGGGTTCGCGGTCGCAGGGCTCTCGACGTGCCTGAGGACGCCACACTCCTGCTGGTTTTTGGCGGCTCACTTGGTGCTCAACATCTTAATGAGCGCGTGGCTTCGCTTAAAAACGAGTTGCTCTCGCGCGATAATCTCTATGTTTTGCATTCGACGGGCGCCGATGGCTTTGAGGACACTAAGCGTGCCCTTGCTCTGACGCCCGAGGAGGCGAAGCGGTATCGCGTCCAGCCCTACATCGACAATATGGGCGATATGCTGGCCGCGGCCGATTTGGTCCTCTCGCGCTCGGGCGCTTCAAGCGTTGCCGAGATCGCGGCCCTTGCCACACCTTCGGTACTGGTGCCGTATCCTCATGCGACGGCCGATCATCAGACCACCAATGCCCGCTATCTGGTCGATGCCGGTGCTGGCGTGCTCTGCGCCGATGCCGATATCGATACCCAGGCGTTTGCCGATGAGCTGCTGCATCTTATCGATGATGCGCAGGCGCGCGATGCCATGCGTCAGGCGGCTCGCGGTTTGGCCCAGGACCGCGCTGCCGTCCTTTTGGCAGACGCGGTAGAAGGATTGCGTTAGTTAGACGGGATATCGAGCTTGCGCTCGCGCGGATGCGGTAGGTGCGGTACAGTAGACGGGTTACAGGCAGTGTTTACGCAAGGAGTACACGAGCACATGGCTGATTCCCAGACTGCAACCTCCGCGCCCGATTTCAAGAGCGCCCATTTTATCGGTATCGGTGGCGCCGGCATGAGCGGCATCGCCCTCGTCCTTCACGAGCGCGGCTATGTCGTTACCGGCTCCGACCTTAAGACGTCGCGCTATATTCGCCAGCTTACCCGCGCCGGCGTGAAGGTGCATGTGGGCCATGAGGCCGCCACCATCGACGAGGTCAAGCCCGACGTCGTCGTGGTCTCTACCGCTATTCCCGAGTCCAACCCCGAGCTCGTCCGTGCGCGCGAGCTGGGTATTCCCGTGTGGCCTCGCGCCAAGATGCTCTCGGCTCTGGGCCACGGCTACACCACCGTCGCCGTCGCCGGTACTCATGGCAAGACCACGACCTCTTCGATGTGTGCCACCATGCTCGACCGCATGGGTCTGGACCCCAGCTTCCTGATCGGTGGCATTGTCGAGGGCTACGATACCAACGGCAAGAACGGCTCGGGCGACTATTTTGTCGCCGAGGCGGATGAGTCCGACAGCTCCTTCCTGTTCCTTAACCCCAATGTGGTCATCGTGACCAACGTCGAGGCCGACCATCTCGATCATTACTCGGGTATCGAGGAGATCGAGGCCACCTTCGCCAAGTTTATGAGTCTGGTGGGCGAGGACGGCACGGTCATCGTCTGTGGCGAGGACCCGCATCTGGTCGAGCTTGCCAAGTCGACGGGCCGTCATGTGCTTTCCTATGGCTTTGCCGAGACCAACGACATCGTCTGCGTGCATCCGGATGTCAAGGGCATCCAGAGCGACTTTATCGTTCGCTTTGAGGACGGCACCGAGCACGCTGTCGAGATTAAGAGCAACCCCGGTCGTCACAACATGCTCAACGCCACGGCCGTCTTGACCGTCGCCCATGTCCTAGGCCTCGATATCGACGCCGCCGCTAAGGCACTTTCGAGTTTTGAAGGCGTCCGCCGTCGCTTTACCCACGTGGGCGATATCGACGGCATCACGGTGGTTGACGATTACGGCCATCATCCCACCGAGATCAAGGCGACGCTCGCTGCTGCCTCTTCGCTGGGCTACAAACATGTCGACGTCGTGTTCCAGCCGCACCGCTATTCGCGCCTGCAGGCTCTGTGCGATGACTTTGCCGACGCATTCGCCAATGCTGACAAGCTGCTGTTGATTGACGTGTTCTCTGCCGGCGAGATGCCCATCCCGGGCGTCACGTCCAAGATGCTTGCCGATACCGTGCGCGCCAAGCATCCCGGCAAGGAGGTCGTGTACTGCTCGAGCCGTCTTGAGCTCAATGAGGAGCTCGAGAAGATGGTGGGCGAGGGCGATTTGCTGCTTACCATGGGCGCCGGCGACGTCACGACGGTCGGCCCCGAGTTCATCGAGTATCTGACTGCCAAGAAAGACGCTTAAACCCCATGGGTCTGTTTAACGCCGTCATGGCGCTTTCGGGCATGATCGATACGGACATAATTGAGGATGAACGCCTCGCGCGCCATACGAGCTATCGTATCGGCGGCAAGGCGGACCTCTTTGTGACGTGTCACAGCTATCATGCCCTGCGTCGCGCCGTGGCGGTGCTCGATCGTGAGCAGGTGCCGTGGGTCATTATCGGCAAGGGATCTAATCTGCTTGTTGCCGATGCAGGCTATCGCGGCGCCGTCATTTCGTTGGGGCGTGAGTTCCAGCGTACGGTTGTCGCCGAAGACGGTTGTACGCTGACGGTCGGTGCGGGCGTGATATTCGCTCGCCTAGTCAACGACGCGCTGTCGCGCAGCCTTTCGGGCCTTGAGTTTGCGGTCGGTATTCCCGGCTCCGTTGGCGGCGCCGTGTCCATGAATGCCGGCACGCGAACCGAGTGGATTGGCTCGCTGGTCGAAGATGTCGTTACGTTTGACCCGAGCTCCGGCATCAAACATTACGCGGGCTCGGAGATCGCTTGGGGCTACCGTGAATGCAGCCTGCCGCGTAACGAGATCATTCTGGAGTGCGTGCTCAAGCTCAAACCTGCGCCCAAGGCCGATATCCGTGAACGTATGGAGCGGTACCTGACGCGGCGTAAGCGCACACAGCCCATGGGCTGTGCATCCTGCGGGTCGGTATTTCGCAACCCGCCCGATGCGAGCGTGGGCAAGCTTATCGAGGATTGTGGATTAAAGGGTTTTTCGGTTGGCGGCGCGGAAGTTTCGCCCGTACACGCTAATTTTATCGTTAATAACGGAACCGCCTCGGCCGATGACGTGGCCGCGGTTATCAGACATGTGCACGGAAAGGTGAGGGAGGCGTATGGCATCGAGCTCAGACCGGAAGTTAAATTCCTCGGCTTCTAGAGCATCGAAACCAACCTTCCGCCGCGCCGGAGGGCGTTCCGGCGCACCGTCTCAGCCTCAACGTAAATCCGTTATGCCTTCTAAGCCTGCTGGGTCCGTGCGGCCTGCCAAGCGTTCGACTGCCGGTTCGCAGCTTGGCGGACGCCCCGCGGCCAAAAATGTTGCTCGTCCGGTGGCACGTCCCTCGGTGACGCCCAAACCGGCGATGGGCGCCATACCTTCTCGCCCCATAGCGTCGCCCAAGCCCTCGTTGGGGGCAAAGGCGACGCGTCCCGGTCGCGCGCTGGGTGCATCTAAGCCACGTATGCTGACGTCGGTGTCGACCTCCGCAAAACCGCAATCGGGCAAAAAGGGCTCTAATCCGTTGTCATCGATCGGCGCCTTGGCAAATCATGCGGCGGGTGCCGCTTCTGCCGTTAAGGGCAAGGGCAAAATCGTGGGCGGCATCCTTGCCGCTCTGGCAGTGCTTGCAGTCGTTGCCGTCGTCGTCATTAACTCTGGCCTGTTCGCCGCTACCGATATTCAGATCCAGGGCAGCGAGCATGTGACCAAGCACGATGCCATCCAGCTGATCGATCTGCCCGAGAACACGTCGCTGTTCAATGTGAATCCCGACCAGATCACCGAGGGCCTCAAGCAAAATCCGTGGGTTTCGGGCGTGGATGTTCAGCGTCAATTTCCCCATACGCTCATCATCACGCCGACGGAACGCAAGGTTATCGCAATTGCCTACATTAGCTCCGACGATCTTGCATGGGCGATCGGGGACGATGACACATGGATTGCACCGCTGTCCACCTCGGTCGATGTTGACGACCAGGGCAATGTCATCACAACGGGGGAGGGTGCCAACACCCTAAACGGTATCGATGCCGCCCTGGCGCTCGCCAAACATTACGGTGCCGTGCTGTTGACCGATGTCTCGGCCGATGTCGCGCCGGTTTCGGGGCAAGCCGTAAATTCCAAGGCCGTCAAGGCCGGCCTGGATTACGTCCGCGGTTTCTCGAGCGAGTTCCTGGGCCAGGTCAAGGATATTTCCACGCCCTCGGTCGAGGCCATCTCGGCGAATCTCGATAACGGTATCGAGGTGTCGCTCGGAGATTCGGACGACATTGCCAAAAAGGAGCGTATCGTGACCAAGCTGCTTTCGCAGGTGGAGGGCGTGACGTATATCAACGTTCGATCTCCTGGCAACTATACGTTTAGGAACGCACCGACCTCGTAGCGTTTTCTGGCCTTTGTTGACGGGGCATACCGCGCCGTTTATCTGGTTTGTTTGGTTTTCACCGTCAATTATTTGACTGATACGTTCATAATGTGCAAACATAATACGGTTTACCTTTGCATTTACTTTCAACCTGAAGGTTAATGTGCGCAGGGGTCAACCCATGCTATGGCTATAACCTTTGTTCGGAGGACCGACATGCACGAGACAGAGATCAACAACTACCTTGCCGTCATTAAGGTGGTCGGCGTCGGCGGCGGCGGTACCAACGCGGTCAATCGAATGATCGAAGAGGGCATCCGCGGCGTCGAGTTTGTTGCCATCAACACCGATGCTCAGGCACTCGCGATCTCTGATGCCGATATCAAGGTGCACATCGGCACCGACCTGACCCGCGGTCTGGGCGCTGGCGCCAACCCCGAGGTCGGCCGTAAGGCCGCCGATGAGTCCCGCGACGACATCGCCGAGGCGCTCGCTGGCGCCGATATGGTGTTCATCACCTGCGGCGAGGGCGGCGGCACCGGTACCGGCGCTGCCCCCATCGTTGCCGATATCGCGATGAACGAGGTCGGCGCGCTGACCGTCGCCGTCGTGACCAAGCCCTTTACGTTTGAGGGCCGCAAGCGCAAGAAGAGCGCCGAGGAGGGCATCAAGACCCTCTCCGATTGCGTCGACACCATGATCGTTATCCCTAACGACAAGCTGCTCGACATCGCCGAGAAGAAGACCACGATGCTCGAGGCGTTCGCGATTGCCGATGGCGTCCTTTCCCAGGGCACCCAGGGCATCACCGACCTCATCACCGTCCCGGGTATCATCAACCTGGACTTCGCCGATGTTAAGACCATCATGAAGCAGGCCGGTACCGCCATGATGGGCATCGGTACCGCTTCTGGGGACACCCGTGCCGTCGACGCTGCCCAGCAGGCCATCTCCAGTCCGCTGCTCGAGAGCTCCATCGATGGCGCCACGCGTGTCCTGCTTTCCATCGCCGGCTCCAAGGACCTGGGCATCCAGGAGATCAGCGACGCCGCCGACGTTGTCGCCAATGCCGTCGACCCCGAGGCCAACATCATCTTCGGTACCGTTGTTGACGAGTCCCTGGGCGACCAGGTGCGCATCACCGTTATCGCCACGGGCTTCTCCGACTCCAACGTCAACCGTCAGGACGAGCTCTTCGCTGCCCAGCAGTCCCAGAGCAAGGCCGCTGCTTCTGCTGAGCCGCAGCGCACCGCTCCGGCTGCCAGCCCCGCTCAGGCTGCCCCGACTCGCAACGTCGGTGGTACCGAGCTGCCCAACTTTGGCAACGATCAGTTTGAGCTTCCCGACTTCCTCAAGCGCGGCAGCTTCTAGTTCGTTTTTATCAACGACCTGCATGGGGTGCGTCCGATTGGGCGCACCCCTTTTTTGTTGTGGTTCGTCTTTGTAAACGAAAGCCTCCAATCTCCTTACGTTCCCTTTACGTTTGGTCCGTACTGCTGCGGGTATCCTTTTGATGAAGTATGGCAGCCGTATGACACGGACTGCTGCGGCGTCGCCGCGATACTTGTGTTATTAGGAGGCTTTAGTATGGCAGCACGTGCGGACAACGTTTCGCGTGTCGACCATGATGGAGTTACGTTGGTAGAGGGCGCGACGCACGATGTTCGTTTTGCCTTTACCGAGCGCACCGGTGGCGTTTCCGAAGATGCGTACTCCTCGCTCAATCTGGGCTCGCATGTAGGCGATGACCCCTTTGCCGTTCAAGAAAATCGCCGTCGAGCGCTCGAAGCCATGGGGGCCGCCGAGTGCGAGCATAATCTGCTCGTGCCCAATCAAGTGCACGGTGACCATGTCGTGACGGTGACCTCGAACGGTGCCGATGATCTCGAGAACATTCGCGAGCAGATTGCCGAGGGCTGTGATGCCATCGTCTGCACGGTCCGTGAGGTACCCGTGATGCTCTGCTTTGCCGATTGCGTTCCCGTGGTGCTGGTGGCTCCCGGCGGCTTTGCCGTGGTGCACTCTGGCTGGAAGGGTACGGTTGCGCGTATTTCCGCCAAGGCGTGCCAAGCGCTCTGCGAGGCGGCTGGCTGCAAGCCGGACGACATCTCTGCCTATATTGGGCCCCATATTCTGGGCGACGAGTACGAGGTGTCCCAAGAACTTATGGACCGCTTTGCCTCCGAGTTTGCGTGTATCGATGCCTCCGCTTCTCGTATGCTCGATCTTTCCGCTGCCATTCGCGAGGCGCTGATGGACGCCGGCGTCGAAGCGAGCGACATTGTGGACACTAAGCTTTCCACCGTTCGTCAGAACGACCGCTTTTATTCCTACCGCAACGAGGGTGGCACCTGCGGTCGCCATGCCGCGATCGGTGTGATGCTATGAGAAGGATCGCATCGGTCCTGAGCGCGGCAGTGCTTACGCTCACGCTGTGTGCTTGCTCTTCGGGATCTTCCACATCTTCTATTTCCGTTGCCGGCTCGACCACCTGCCTTCCCATTGCCGAGATTGCAGCCGAGGGCTTTAAGGAAGAGACCGGCATTGACGTGCTCGTCTCCGGCCTTGGCTCCTCTGCGGGTATCGAGGCCGTCAGCAACGGCACGGCCGACATCGCCAGCTCCTCTCGTGGCCTCAATGCCGACGAGCAGGATTTGGGCCTGACCCCGATCGTAATCGCGCACGACGGCATCGCAGTCATCGTGAACGACGACAACCCGGTCGACAACCTCTCGACCGAGCAGCTCCGCGATATTTACGCTGGCAAGATCACCAACTGGAAAGAAGTCGGCGGAGAGGACCTGAAGATTCAAGTTATCAACCGCGACGAGGCTTCCGGTACGCGCGAGGCCTTCCGCACCATCGTGATGGACGGCACGCCGTTCGATCGTCGCTCGGCCGTTCTTTCGGGTACGGGCCAGGTGCGCGATGTCGTGTCCCGCTCGCGTGGCGCCATTGGCTACATCTCGCTGGGTTTTGTCGAGAGCCTCAACGCCACGACCTCGGTTAAGGCCGTTTCGGTCAACCATGTCGAGGCATCCGAGAAGACGGTTGCAAGTGGCGGCTATCCCATCTCGCGCGACCTTTACTTCTTTGTGAAGGGCACGCCTTCGCAGCAGGCACAGGACTACATTGACTATGTGACGTCCGAGAAGATGGACAAGCAGATTCGCGAGGCGGGCTTTATTCCCGTCACCAACGACGGAAAGGGGAGTGAGTAGCGTGGAAGCACAGGAAACCCCCCATACTGAGCAGAAGGCTCAGGCGCCCAGGAAGCGTGAGCTGGCGCTCGTGTCGCGCAGCACCTATATCAAGGAGAAGGCACTGCAGTGGATCTTCTTTGCCTGCGCGTTCTTGGCGGTCGTCACCGTCATCCTGATTTTTGTCTTTAC
>CABSBA010000060.1 GCA_902475825.1 uncultured Collinsella sp.
CATGACCGAGCTCTATCGCCACATCGGCCCCAACACCGACGTTCCCGCCGGCGACCTGGGCGTTGGTGGCCGCGAGGTTGCCTACCTGTTCGGTCAGTACAAGCGCCTGACCAACGAGTGGACCGGCGTCCTCACCGGCAAGGGCCTCTCCTTTGGCGGCTCGCTCGCCCGTACCGAGGCCACCGGCTACGGCCTGGCCTACTTTGTGGATGAGTACCTCAAGAGCCGCGGCGACTCCTTCGAGGGCAAGAACGTCGTCGTTCACGGCTCCGGTAACGTCGCCATCTACGCCGTCCAGAAGGTTTCCCAGCTCGGCGGCAAGGTGCTCGCCTGCTCCGACACCCACGGCTGGGTTGAGGATCCCGACGGCATCGACTACACCGTGCTCGAGCACGTCTACAACAAGAAGCGTTCCGGCCACGACAAGGGCGTTACGCTCGCCATGTATGTTGACGAGAAGCCCAACGCCGTGTGGCACGAGGGCGACGGCCGCGGCGTGTGGCAGCTGCCCTGCGACATCGCGCTGCCCTGTGCTCGCGAGAACACGCTGCTGCTCGAGGACGCCCAGGCGCTCGTCGCCAACGGCTGCAAGGTGGTCGGCGAGGGCGCGAACATGCCCACGACCATCGAGGCCACGACCTATTTCCAGGAGAACGGCGTTGCCTTTATGCCTGGTAAGGCTGCCAACGCCGGCGGCGTGCTCGTGTCCGGCCTGGAGATGAGCCAGAACGCCGAGCACCTGTCCTGGACCTTCGAGGAGGTCGACGGCAAGCTCGAGCAGCTCATGCGCGGCATGTTCCACAACGTGGACGACACCGCCAAGGAGTACGGCCAGGAGGGCAACTTCGTCATGGGCGCCAACATCGCCGGCTTCCTGAAGGTCGCCGACGCCATGCTCGCCCAGGGCGTCTGCTAAATCTTCGCTCGACATAGCATGTGATTAGGCTCCCAGCCATTCCGGCTGGGAGCCTTTTTCTATGGTGGCGAGGGCTGTGCGCCCTCGTTTGGTACACTTAGGGGTACTGGACAAGTGGAGAGATGGGGGAGAACGTGCTCAAGTTCGGTACCTACGTCCGTGTTGGAAACGCGGCCGAAGCCTATGAGCTCTTACAGAAGAACCGCAACAACAAGATTGTGGGCGGCGGCATCTGGATGCGCCTGGGTTCGCGTCGCGTGGCGACGGCGATTGACCTTTCGGCCTGCGGATTCGATCAGATCGAGGAGACCGAGACCGAGTTTCGCATCGGCGCCATGTGCACCCTGCGCCAGCTCGAGCGCCATGCCGAGCTCAACGCGCTTGTCAACAATGTCTTTGAGTTCGCCGTCCACGACATCGTGGGCGTGCAGCTGCGCAACACCGCCACGGTGGGCGGCAGCATCTACGGCCGCTTTGGTTTTTCGGACGTGCTCTCGGCCTTTTTGGCGCTCGATTGCTATGTCGAGCTGACGGGTGCCGGCCGCGTACCGCTCGCCGAGTTCGTGAACATGGGTTACGTGCGCGACGTGATCGAGCACGTCGTGGTCGTTAAGCACGATTACCGTGCAAGCTACGAGGCCGTGCGCAAGGCCGCGACCGACTTCCCCTCCTTAAACGTCACCGCCGCCTGGTGGGACAACAGCTGGCACGTCACCGTGGGTGCCCGCCCGCTGCGCGCGACCCTGCTGCAGGGCGAGGCATGTGGCCTGGTGAACGAGCGGCCTTCCGAGGACGAGCTGCGCGCCCTGGCCGCATCCGTGCGTGCCCTGAGCTACGGCACCAACATGTGGGGCTCGGCTGACTACCGCCGCCGCATCTCGGCCCCGTTGGCGATTCAGGCCGTGCGCCGCGCCGCCGGCATCGAGCTTTCGGCCGCGCTTGCCCGCGAGCTCGAGACCGTGCAAGTGCCTAAGTTTGCCACGGACGAGTATTCCTGCCGCCGCGTGCCCGGCGTCGATTCTAGTGAGGTGCGCTAATGGCTGCCAAACTCATCGATCTTTCCTTTACGCTCAACGGCCGCAAGGTCAAGGTTCAGATTGCCCCCGACACCATGCTCTTTGCGCTTTTGCGTGAGCAGGGTTGCGCGTCGGTGCGCTGTGCCTGCGAAACCACCAACTGTGGTCTGTGCACGGTGTGGCTCGACGGCGACCCGGTGCTGAGCTGCTCGGTTCCCGCCGCGCGCGTTGAGGGCCGCTCCGTTACCACGCTCGAGGGCCTCAAGGCCGAGTCCGAGGCGCTTGCCCGTGCGATGGCTGCCGAAGGTGCCGAGCAGTGCGGTTTTTGCGCCCCCGGCCTTATCATGAACGTGCTGGCGCTCGCCCGCGCCGCCAAGGAGGACCCGAGCCTCGTCGCCACGCGCGAGGAGCTCTCGCGCCAGCTCGCCGGCAACCTCTGCCGTTGCAGCGGCTACGAGAGCCAGCTGCGCGCCATCGTGCGTTTCCTCAACGAGTCCGGCGTGCAGGTGGGCTTCGAGATGCCCGAGCTGCCGGTCAATAACACCAGCTCCGACGGTGTCGCGTACAAGCAGATTACTCATAAGCAGCCCAAGAAGGACTCGAAGGCGCTGCTCGAGGGTCGTCCCGTCTACACGGGCGACCTGGTGCCCGTCGGCGCCCTGATCGTCAAGCTCAAGCGCAGCCCGTATGCGCGCGCCAAGATCCGCTCCATCGATACGTCGCGCGCCCTGAAGGTGCCCGGCGTGGTGGGCGTCTACACCTACGAGGACGTGCCCAAGCGCCGCTTTACCATCGCCGGCCAGAGCTATCCGCAGCCGAGTCCCTACGACCGCCTGATTCTCGAGAATCTGGTGCGCTACCAAAACGAGGAGGTGGCGATCGTCGCCGCCGAGACCGAGGAGGCCGCCGACAAGGCACTCAAGCTCATCAAGGTTGACTATGAGGTGCTTGAGCCGCTGCTCGACTTTACCCAGGCACTCGATAACGACATCGTGGTCCACCCCGAGGGCGACGTGACCTTTATGTTCCCGCAGGGCGGCGATGTCCCGCGCAACCTGGTGTGCAGCGGTACCAGCGACTTTGGCGACTTGGACGAGGCCTTCGCCCAGAGCGACATCGTCTTTGAGCGCACCTATACCAGCCAGGCCACGCAGACCGCGCCCATGGAGACCTTCCGAGCCTTCGCGACGACCGACGCGTTTGGGCGCATCTCGGTGACCACCTCGACGCAGGTGCCCTTCCACGTGCGCCGCATGGTCGCGCAGTCGCTCGATATCCCGCAGTCGCAGGTGCAGGTCATTAAGCCGCGCATCGGCGGCGGCTTTGGCTCCAAGCAGACGGGCTGCTGTGAGATCTTCGTGGCGTTCGTCACCCAGCAGACCGGCCGTCCGAGCTACTGCTGCTACACCCGCGAGGAGACCATCACCGCGGGCAATTCGCGCCACCAGATGCAGATGACCGTCAAGCTGGGCGCCATGAACGACGGCACCATCACAGCCATCGACCTGCATACGCTGTCCAACGCCGGTGCGTATGGCGAGCATGCCACCACGACAATCGGCCTTTCGGGCCACAAGAGCCTGCCCATCTACAACCACGTGAAGGCGAGCCGCTTTAGCTGGGACGCCGTCTACACCAATACCAACCGCGGCGGCGCGTATCGCGGCTACGGTGCCACCCAGGGCCAGTTTGCCGTGGAGAGCGCCGTCAACGAGCTCGCCGATATGCTGCACATGGACCCCGCCGACCTGCGCCTTAAGAACATCGTGCGCGAGGGCGAGATCATGCCGCAGTACTACAACGAGAAGCTCAACGCCTGCGCGCTCGACCGCTGCCTGCTGCGCGCGATGGACATGATCGGTTGGCGCGACAAGCCGCTGGCCGTGGACCTGGGCGACCGCGTGCGTGCTCTGGGCTGTGCGCTCACCATGCAGGGCTCTGGTATCTCCAACGTGGATATCGCCGGCATCGACATGCGCCTGGAAGAGGACGGCTTCATTACCATCGGCACCGGAGCCACCGATAACGGCATGGGCGTCGACACGATCCTGGCGCAGATTGCCGCCGAGGAGCTGGGCGTGGAGAGCTCGCTCATTGTGGTACGCGGCGTGGACACCGACGTGTCGCCGTTCGATGCCGGCTCGTACGCGAGCTCCGGTACCTACGTGACGGGCCTGGCAGCCAAGAACGCCGCGACAGAGCTGCGCGAGAAGATTTGCGCCAAGGCTGCCCAAATGTGGGACGTGGACGCCGCCGATGTGGTCTTTGATGGCCAGTACGTGCGCCTGTCTGACGAGCGTGCCGCGCGCGAGCAGAATCGCTACCTCACGCTGCGCGACTTTGCCAACCTGTGCGTCAAGAACATCGCGGGCGGCGACGCGCTCACCTCGCATGCCTCTGCCTGCCTGCCCGTTTCGCCTCCGCCGTTTATGGCCGGCATTGCCGAGGTCGAGGTCGACAAGGCCACCGGCAAGGTGACTGTGGTGGACTATGCGGCGGCCGTCGACTGCGGCACCGTGATCAACGAGGCGCTCGCGCGCGTCCAGGCCGAGGGCGGCATTGCCCAGGGTATCGGTCACGCGCTCTACGAGATCGTTGAGCACGATGAGCGCGGCCGCCTGCGTACTGGCAACTTTATGAGCTACAAGCTGCCCACGCGTCTGGATATCGGCAGCATTCGCGTGGCCTTTGAGCCGAGCTACGAGCCGACGGGTCCATTTGGTGCCAAGTCGATCGGCGAGGTCGTCATCAACACGCCGCTCGCCGCCGTGGCCTCGGCCGTGGCGCACGCCACCGGACATCAGGTCCGCTCGCTGCCCATCACACCCGAGAAGGCCCTGCTGGGGGAGTAACGGGTCAGCGAACAAGTCGTAATTGGCGGGGCGGGGCAACTCGCCCCGCCTTTTGCACTCGTGGTGAGGTCGTGAGCTAAAAACGTGTGCGTGCGCTTGCCGCTCGTATCTGCTATCATTCCTAGTCTGTGCGCTCATGCGGGCGTGGCGGAATTGGTAGACGCGCCAGATTTAGGTTCTGGTGGGATTCCCGTGAAGGTTCGAGTCCTTTCGCCCGCACCAACGCACCCGCGTCGGCTTATGCCCTCGCGACGCTTGTTGCATAAAGGTACCAGCACCTCAGATAAGCTGGGCAGTATGAGGAGGAACGTGTTGAACATCACCGCTTCTGACGTCAAGGACGCCAAGCTCACCGCTACGGTCACCATCCCGGCCGCCGACGTCGACGCCGCGATCAAGAAGGCCTACAAGGACACCGCCAAGAAGTACCGCTTCCCGGGCTTCCGCGCCGGTAAGGCCCCCCGTCCGGTCATCGACTCCGCTCTTGGCGCCGAGGCTACCCTCGCTCAGGCCACCAACGACCTGATCGCCGCCAACGAGCCCGCCGTCCTCAACGAGCTGGACATCGTCCCCACCAAGAGCGGTGACTACAAGGAGCTCGACCTCGCCAAGGATCACGAGGACTACACTTACACCGTCGAGTTCTCCCTGCGTCCCGCCGCTGAGCTCTCCTCCTTCGACGCCGTCGAGATCGAGATGCCCCCTGCGGAGGTCACCGAGTCCGAGATCAACAATCAGGTCGAGATGCTCCTCAACTACCGTGCCACCTTCGAGGACGTCGAGGGTCGCGCCGTCGAGGCCGAGGACTACGTCACCGTCGACCTCAAGGCCGTCGAGAACGCCGACAGCTTTGCCGCCGAGGGCCGCATGCTCATTGCCGGTAGCGACAGCAACCCCAAGGAGTTCAACGAGGCCCTGATCGGCGCCAACGTCGACGACGTCAAGACCGTCACCTGGACCGACGAGGTCGAGGAGGGCGAGGAGGCCGAGACCCACACCGTCGAGGTCACCGTCAAGGGCATCAAGGTCCGCAACACCCCCGAGCTCACCGACGAGCTCGTCAAGTCCGACTTTGGCTTCGACAGCATCGACGCCATGCGCGACGCCATCAAGATCGAGATCGAGCAGGACAAGGCTTCCCGCCTCCCGGCCGAGAAGGAGAACCGTTGCGTCTCCGCTCTCGCCGAGCGCCTGCAGCTCGAGGAGATGGACGCCGACTACGAGCAGTCCGTCTTTGAGGAGCTTGGCCAGAACTTCCTGTCCAACCTCGCTGCCCGCGGCATGACGCTGGACACCTGGCTGCCCGCTTCCGGCCTGACCATGGAGCAGTTCATCGGCGACCTGCACAAGCAGGCCAACGACGTCGCCCGTGAGTCTCTGGCTCTCGACGCCCTCGCCCGTGAGCTCAAGATCGAGGTCACCGAGGACGACATCAACGCCGAGTTCGAGAAGGCCGGCGTCAAGGACGTCGAGGCTTCTA
Source organism: uncultured Collinsella sp. (assembly GCA_902475825.1). Lineage (GTDB taxonomy): Bacteria > Actinomycetota > Coriobacteriia > Coriobacteriales > Coriobacteriaceae > Collinsella. Next base: position 6,265 of record CABSBA010000060.1, read on the forward strand.
AGGCTGAGTTCATCGCCGATGGCCGCATGCCTGCCGTCCGCGAGTCCATCCGTCGCTCCAAGGCCGTCGACCACCTGGTCGAGAACGCCAAGGTGACCGAGGTCGACGAGACCGCCAAGGACGCCGAGTAATTCTCGCCACCTTGCCCGCGAGCGCTTGCGTGCGCCCGAGATGGGGTAAAGTTATACATCGTTATCCGGTTGCTTCGTACGGTGCCAGCCAATGCATAGCATGCGGGCACCGTACGTTTATCTAGAACCAATTTGGTCCGCAAGAGAGAAATGGAGATGCGTATGATCGCCAAGTTCGATTCCGCCCTCGTGCCATACGTTATCGAGCAGACGCCGCGCGGCGAGCGCAGCTACGATATCTATTCGCGCCTGCTCAACGACCGCATCATCTTCTTGGGCGAGGAGATCAACTCCGTCAGCGCCAACCTGGTCGTTGCCCAGCTGCTGCATCTTGAGAGCCAGGATGCCGAGAAGGATATCTCGCTCTACATCAATTCGCCCGGTGGCGAGGTCTACTCTGGCCTGGCAATTCTTGACACCATGAACTTCATCAAGCCGCAGGTCTCCACCATTTGTGTCGGTATGGCCGCGTCTATGGCCGCGGTGCTGCTTTCGGCCGGCGCCAAGGGCAAGCGCTTCTGCCTGCCGCATTCCAAGGTCATGATTCACCAGCCCAGCGGCGGTGCCCAGGGCCAGCAGACCGAGATTGAGATCGTGGCCGAGGAGATCAAGAAGACCCGTCGCGAGCTCAACCAGATCCTGTCCGATGCCTCGGGCCAGCCCATCGAGAAGGTCCAGGCCGATACCGAGCGCGACAACTACCTGACCGCTGCCGAGGCCCTCGACTACGGTCTGATCGACCGTATCGTCACCTCGCGCGACCTCGCCGCGAAGGACGCCTAGGATGGCCGGTAACATGCAGGACAACTTTGACGAGAACGGCAACCCTATCCGCTGCTCCTTCTGCGGAAAAGAGCAGGGGCAGGTTCGCCGTCTTGTAAAGGGCCCTACCAACATCTTTATCTGCGACGAGTGCGTCGCCGCCTGCTCCGAGATCTTGGAGGAGTCGCTGGCTTCGGACTTTATGGACGCCGCCCGCAACGGCAAGCTGCCGGGCTTCCTCAACGATCACGGCCAGGCTGCCGGGCAGCCCGCCATGGATCCTGAGGCTGAGGGCTTTGAGCTTGAGGACGACGCGCGCCAGGTCATTACGCATGTGCCGACGCCGCACGAGATTTATGACGAGCTTTCGGCCTATGTTATGGGCCAGGAGGACGCCAAGCGTGCCATGTCGGTTGCCGTGTACAACCACTACCGCCGCGTCATCGAGGGCGGTGCTGCGCTTTCGGCCTTTGACGACGGCTTGGATTCGCAGCTCGACGATGATATGGACGAGGTGGAGCTCGCCAAGTCCAACATTTTGCTGCTCGGTCCCACCGGCACCGGTAAGACCCTGCTCGCCCAGACGCTCGCGCGCATCCTCGAGGTGCCGTTTGCCATCGCCGACGCCACCGCGCTCACCGAGGCCGGTTACGTGGGCGAGGATGTGGAGAACATCCTGCTCAAGCTTATCAACGCCGCCGATGGCGATATCGAGCGCGCGCAGGTCGGCATTATCTATGTTGACGAGATCGACAAGATCGCCCGCAAGGCCGAGAACCTCTCCATCACCCGCGACGTTTCGGGCGAGGGCGTTCAGCAGGCGCTGCTTAAGATCCTTGAGGGCACGGTGGCAAGCGTTCCGCCCACCGGCGGCCGCAAGCATCCCCAGCAGGAGCTGCTGCAGATCGACACGACCAACATCCTGTTCATCTGCGGCGGTGCCTTTGTGGGTCTGGACAAGATCATCGCCGACCGTGTGGGCAACAAGGGCGTGGGCTTTAACTCCGAGATCGCCGGTCCCACCTCGGTCGATGAGAACGACCTGTTGCGCCAGGTGCTCCCGCAGGACCTCAACGCCTTTGGCATGATCCCCGAGTTTGTGGGACGTACGCCCGTCGTCACCCAGACGCAGGCGCTCGACGAGGACGACCTGGTGTCGATCCTGACCGAGCCCAAGAACGCCGTGGTGCGTCAGTACCGCAAGATGTTCCAGCTCGAAGACGTTGAGCTTGAGTTTGAGGATGCCGCCCTGCATGAGATCGCCCGTATGGCGCTTGCCCGCAAGACCGGCGCCC
>CABSBA010000061.1 GCA_902475825.1 uncultured Collinsella sp.
GTCGGCCTTCTTCTGCGCCTTGTCCCTGGCGGTCCGGGCCTTGTCGAGATCGTTACGTCTTGTCTTTCAACGGCACATCGAGATAGGACATGATGAGTTCCATCACCACGCGGAAGGCATCGGAGTCGACTAGCTGACCATAGGTCATCAGAACGACGGGATATCCCATCGTCTGAAGGGCCGTCGTTCGATCGGAGTCCGAGATCTTGGATTCTATGGATCCGTGAATGGCTTTACCTTGACATTCAACCAGGCACTCCCGGCTGCCGTCCTTATTTGACAGCAAGATATCGGCGTAGCGCCTATCAAGCCCCGAAATCAGGCGGGCGCTGCGCGTCATGCGAATCTCAACATTATTGGTAAGGCGCAGCCCTTCGCCGCCGCGCAGCCTCGAAAGGCCAAACAGCATCGAAGCTTGGACCTCAAGCGGCGATGCCACAATCCCCGTAATGCATTTCGCGGCACGCGTGAACGATTTAGCACCGCGGAGCCCCTGGATCTTATTGGCGAACTCCGTAAGTTCAGAGAGCTCGATCAAGGGAGGCCGTTTCCACAAGTCCGTTGGATTCCCCGAGGCGTCCCTTACGTTTTCCCAGCCCAACCGCGCGTCACCCCACCGGTCCCCATATGCCTGCTCAAGCGCCAACTTTACCTGAGGCGCAATCTTGCACACGGCAAAGGTGCCGCACATCTCATACATGCACATAATCAGACGCTCGTTTGAGACCGAGGAAGCCAGGGTCAGCAGGGTAAAGAGCGGGGACGCGACATCAAGGCCAAACTCTGTCTGCCGCACGGAGCCAAACGGCCTCTCCCCATTCCAAACATGCCTGACAATGCGATCGCCCTTACGTCCGCAGCTGCCCTGTGCCAACACGTGTAACGGGGTGCCCAGGAAATGTTTGACGAGCGGATGCTCACAAAGACGTTCCCTGCGCGGATCGTCCACAGAATCGGGCAGGTCCGGCATTATTGCCAAAACCTGTGGAGGTATCCGGTGATACCGAAAGGCAGATATGTCGCACAGCATGTTGTCCATGAAAGGTACGTACCCACCGCGTCGTTTGTAAACCCGCCCGGACGGCAAACGCGATGGCTCGGCCTGCGAACGGTAAATGCTGCTACGTGCACGTCGCGAATCTGCAGGTGACTTACAATCGGTTTGCAAAGCAAACTGATTCTAAGGTTTCATATGGTTGATGATGACGAGGGCGGCTATCGCCCCTTTGTCGTGCCCGACCACGCCAAGGTCTGGGTCGACATGCGCCTGACGCCGCCGACCGATACGGCCGCCGCGATCAACATGGTCGAGCAGGCCACTGCCACCGCCGAGGCCGCGGTTCCCGGTTGCCATGGCAGTTTCGCCGTGACGGGCGATCGCCCCGCCATCGAGCGCGACCCGAACTCTCCCCTTCTAGCTGCGCTCAAGCGCGCCGCCGATGACGTGACGGACGCGGACACGACCGTCGGCTTCTTTACCGGCTGCACCGATACCGCCGTCATTGCCGGCAAGACGGGTAACCGCAATTGCATGAGCTACGGCCCCGGCTCGTTGGTGCTCGCGCATAAGCCCAACGAACCGGGGCCCATGCCGATATCGTTCGCTGCCAGAACGTGCTCATCGCGCTTGTTGACAACACGCTCTGGGACGCAAGCGTCCAAGTTGGGGCATAATAAGCCGCGAACAAACCGACTCGCGCGTTAGGACCGCCCATGAAAGCACTTCCGTTTCCCTGCATCCGCCCAGCTCAGGACCGCGTGCTCGAAGCGCTGCCGCAGATGGGCGGTATCCTGAGCAGCAACGACGCCCTGCGCGACGCCATCGCCGACGGGCCTATGCTCAAAGATCCGGGCGCGGCGTATTACGTGTACGAGTGCTCGGGCGAACCGGGTCGCGTGACGGGTGTCGTGGCGATTTGCCCGGTCGGCGTACTGGCGGGCGACGGCGCGACCCCCGCAGGTGCGACCGCAGCCGCCCGCGCAATCGCCGAGCTTAAGGTCCAGCCGCGCCCTGTGTCGCTTACCTACGAGGCGTCGCCCGTCATGGATATCATCCTGGGCGCCGCCAAAGAGGGTGCGTCGCTCTATGCCGTCACCGACCCCGCCGGCATTACGCACCGCGTGTGGGAGGTCAAGCGCGAGGACGCCGTTGCCGCCATCCGAGCCATGCTCGACCAGGCACCAGAGCCAGCGCCGGCTGACGACTCCACCTATGCCGCCGCGCTGACAGGGGCGGCGCAGCTCCTGGCGGACGAGGCCCGCACAGCCGGCACCTACACGGGCAAAGAGCCGTTCAACTTTACCGTTGCCGCGTTATTCCCCGCCGCACAGGTCGCCGGCGGCGCGCCGCAGGTTCCGACGGGTCTGCTCACCCACCAGATCGCACGGTTCTAACAGGGTCTAAACGCCCAGCACAAAGACTCGGCAGCTCAACAAACAAGGGGCGGGGATACATGCGCATGCATCCTCGCCCCTTTCACATCGAGCAATGATGTCGGCAATCCACGTCGCCACGCCCAGGCTACCCGCGCTGCGGACCCGCTGCCGCCACCAGCGGCTCAAGACCCAGCTCGCGCGCATAATCTTCCTGCGTAAAGACTTCGACCAAGTCAAACGTATCGGTCACATCGTCAAATGCAAAATGCAGCACCGAGCAGTTGCCCGGCACACGGTCGCGCTCGTCTGCCGCCGCGCCCTTCACGTAATCCATAAACTCCTTGATAGCCGAGCCATGGCTTACCGCGAGCACGCACGAATGATCCGGGCGTCGCATAAGATCGGTCAACGTCGCCACCATGCGCTCGCGCACCTGCATCTGCCCCTCGCCGCCGAACTGGCGGTAAAAGTCACGCCACGGACGCCCAGGCATCAGCATCACGCGCTCGGCCTCGAAGTCACCAAAGAACCACTCACGCAGGCCATCAAGGCGCTCGTAGACAAGGCCCGGCCACAGGCTGGCGATAGTCTGCTCGGTGCGGTGCAGCGTCGAGGTATAGGCATGATCGGGCTCAATGCCGCGCGCACGCAAGAACATGCCGGCGCGCGCCGCCTGGTCGCATCCCAGCTGCGTGAGAGGCGAGTCGCTCCAGCCCTGAATAATGCGCTTAAGGTTGAATATCGTCTGTCCATGACGGACCAGATACAGATCCTTATTCATAGGGAGGGGTCCTTTCGCTCGTTACCAATCAAGGAGCGAAAACGCCCCATCACAATAGCTAAAATGAAGCACGGCGCCGTTGTCGAGCTGTTCTCCCCCGCCGGCCACATACTCAAGAAACTCCTGGCAGGCTGAGCCGTGGGAAACGGCCAGCACGCAGTCGTGCCGAGGCCGAGCCATAATACGAGACAGCGCCGCGACCATACGTGCGCGAAGCTCACTTTCCGACTCGCCATCAAAGGCGACCGGATAATCGCCCCAGGGTTGCGCCGGCATCTCGCGGTTTGATGTGCCCTCCAACGATCCCAAATGCCACTCGCGCAGGTCATCGACCAGCTCTATGGAACGGCCCTCACCAACAATAAGCTCGGTCGTGTGGCGTGCCCGACCCAACGGAGACGAATACGCATGGTCAAAGGAGATGCCGCGCGCCTCAAACGCCGCGCGCGTCGCCAGTGCCTGCTCGCGCCCGCGCGCCGTAAGCGGCGAATCGTGCCAGCCCTGCAAAATGTTCTGCACATTGAGCTCGGTCTGCCCATGCCGCACCAAATACAGATCGGCCACATGCCCTCCCCTCGTACCACCACAAAGGGGACGGTCACCTTTGTGGTGGTTTACCGCCGGATCACGCCGCGGCGACGCTCAACTACACCAGTACGTCGGCGAGTGGACGCTTGGGTACGTGGTGTACCTGTGCCTCGTCACGCCAGTAATTAATTGAGCCGTCGGGGTTGGAATCAATTGCATCGATCACCTGTGTCTCGGCGGGAACGCCAAAGACCATGATCAGCTTGACCTCGTACTTGTCGCCGTCAAGTCCCATGACATCAATCGCACGAGACGGAAAAGCCTTGAACATGCACGCCGCCACCTCGGGCGTAGCGCTGCGGGCGGCGAGCATCATCGTCTGCGCGGCGATACCAGCGTCTGCCTCGGTGATTGGCGCGGCAGGCTTGCCCGGAGCGGGACGCTCGGCAAGGATCGCGATATAGCCGGTCGGGCGCTCGCCCTCGACAGGACCCGACCAATCCTTGAGCGCACCAGCCCATGTGAGCTTTTCAAATAAGCTCGAACACTCCTCGGCGTCGCTCACCACATGAAAACGTAGGCGCTGAGCATTAGCGCCACAGGGAGCCAGATGCGCCAGCTCTGCTAGCTCGAGCAAAAACTCGCGCGGTACGCGCATGGACTCGTCAAATCGGCGGCACGTGCGGGCGCGACGAACCAGCGCGTCAAACGATTCCAGACCGAGCTTTTCGCAACCTTGCTTTGCCATCGACTCCACGCTCGACGGCACCGCGGGAACAGCTTCGTTCATAGAGACCCCCAATAAAAGGCAATTGTCCTTAGGAAAATCTAACCTAAAACACAGGCAATAACGAACAGAGCCGCAATGTTCTACATCTGTTGAATAGAAAAACGCGACATGGGGAACAACGAGAACAAATCGGGACCTTTGGGTTACACTTCACCCTCCCCGACCCATACGCCGGTGCCTTTAGGCGATACTTGTTGTAGCAGCTGCGGCATACGCCGCAAAAACGACAATGACGGCAAACGCCGCGCGGAAAGGAGACCTCATGGGTATCTTTAAGAACGACGACCAGCAGTCGAATCTGTTTGGATTTGACGAGAAAAGCATGGCAGGCAAGGCAATCAAGGCCGTGCGCTGGATCTACGCCGTCACGGGCGTCATCGCACTGCTCGCCGGCATCGCGTTGCTGTTTGCGCCCGCTAAGTCCCTCGTCTTCCTGACGACCGTCCTGGGCTTCTACTTTATAATCACGGCAGCCATCAGGCTGTTCACCGCCATTTTTGAGCCGCTGCTGCCCGCCGGCTGGCGCGTGACGAGCATCATCTCCAACCTGCTCATCATTCTGGGCGGCGTCATAATCCTGCGCAATCAGGCCTTCTCGACCGCGACGCTCACCACGCTCGTGGTGGTCGTGGCTGGCTTTGGCTGGATTGTCGAAGGTGTCATGTCCATTCTGGAGTCCGAGCTTTCGTCTAACCGCGCCCTCGCCATCCTGAGCGGCGCGCTCTCCATCATCGCCGGCATGTTCGTGTTTATCTATCCGCTGTGGTCGGCAAAGATGCTCGTCATCTTTAGCGGCGCCGCGCTCCTGGTGTTTGGCGTGACGCTGATTATTCGTGCTATCCGCTTTGGCAAGCTGGTGCGCTAGATGCCGCGAACGCTGTTTATTGATGCTGACGCCTGCCCGGTCACGCGTGAGTCGATCGACTGCGCGCGGCGGGCGGGCGTCGCCGTGGTGATTGCCGGCAACAGCACGCAGAACCTGGAGCGGCACATTCGCCGCGACGACCCGCGCGATGCCGAGCACGCGCGACGCGGCTTTTGGGTCACCACGCTCGACGTGAGCGTGGGCGCCGATAGCGCCGACTTTGCCATTGTCGAGCGTCTGCAGGCGGGCGACGTGGTCGTGACGCAGGACATTGGCCTGGCGAGCATGGTGCTCGGCCGCGATGCCGCCGCCATCGGCGTGCGCGGGCGCGTGTACGACAAGGCGACCATCGACATGCAGCTGTTTATTCGCCACGAAGAAAAGAAGGTGCGCCGCGCTGGCGGTCGCACCCGCGGGCCGGCAGCCTTCACCGGCGAAGACCGCGCCCGCTTTAAGCGCAACCTTACCGAGCTGCTGCGCTAACCAAGGCAGATTTTGGGATATGCCTGGAAATCTGCCTTTTTGTTTGGGGCGGTGTGAGCGCTCGGGGTCCATGGCTCAACAAAAAACGGGCTTCAAAATACCATGCGTCGTCGCATTGTGTAGGCGCCGTGCATAGCTATTTTGAAGCCCGTTTTGTTAGGCCTACTTAGAAGCCGAAGGCAGATAGGGCGAGGCCCCAGCCCACGCCGATGACGTACATCATGACCAGGAACACGGCGTTTTCGCGAGCACTGCGATTGGTGCGGAACAGCACCAGATAACCCACGCCGGCAGAAATGAGCGTGCCGGCGAGCATCGGTGCCAGTTGCAGTGCGCCTTCCAGATACAGCTGCGTAATGACCACGCTCGCCGAGCAGTTAGGGATCAGGCCGACAAGCGCCGAACCAAGAACGGCGAGCGTCTCGTTGCCGCGCAGGAACTGCTCGATTGCGGACTCGCCAAAAGTCTCGAGCACGGCGACCAGAATCAGCGTCACCAGGAAAATGAATACCGATACCTGCACAGTATGCGAGATGGCGCTGCGGATAATCGACAGGACGGGCGCACCTTCGTGTGAGTGGGAGTGACCGTGGTCATGATGGTGTTCATGCTCGCCCTCATGACCGTGATCGTGGCCATGTCCATGTTCGTGCTCGTCTTCGTCGTCATCACAACCGCAATGGTCGCGCTCACACAGCTCATGGATGTGGTCGGCGCTCACGCCCGCCTCGGCCACCTCGTCGATGATGTCACCGCCGCTGTGGTCGTCATGCGCGCAGTTAACGTGCGCCGGATTGACAGTGGTCCCCAACACGGTACGACGAATCGCCGCATGCGCGCGGGCGTTGCGACGCAGGCCACGAATGGCAGCATCCACGATAAAGCCCGTGACCAGCGCGATCAGCGCTTTCGAAGCCAAAAGCATCGCCATAGTCTGCACGGGAACCTGCTCGGCAAGTAGCAGCGGCAGCATCTCGTCGGAGGTCGAGAGAAACACCGCCACCAGGGTGCCCAGCGTCACGACGCGACCGGCGTATAGCGTTGCCGCCATGGCCGAAAAGCCGCACTGCGGCACCATGCCCAGCAACGAGCCAACCACGGGACCAGCGGCGCCGGCACGCTTGATGGTACCGTTGACGCGATCGCCTGCCACATGCTCGAGCGTCTCGAGGACCAGATATGTCACCAACAAGAACGGCACCAGCGAGAGCGTGTCCTTGCCGGCGTCGAGCAGAATATCAATCAGCAAATCCATGACGGATGGAACCTTTCGTGTCTTTCGGCAGCATTGTAAAAGTCCTAGCGGTCAACTAGGGTATTGTAATTGTCCAAGGCGCGATGCCAATAGTTGCCCATGGTAAACTATCATCTCGCCATAACTCGACAAACCCGAGCCGCACAACGCGGCCCGTCCAAGGAGCAGTTATATGAACGTTTCGCAAGCACTCGAATACGAGCGCCAGCCGTTTATCCCCATGTTTATCTACGGCGATCACGGCGCCATGGAGTCCGAGCGCCAGAAGGGCGAGGAGGCCCTTAAGGTGCTCGAGACCGAATACTTTACCGCCGAGGGCGACCCCGGCTTCGACTTTGCCACCGTGCGCGACCTGGCCGACCGCAACCGCGACCTGTGCGACCAGATTGGCGAGGCGCGCCTGCGCAACGTGACGCCCGCGACGCTTTCGCGCGGTCTGTCCGACGCCGACACCTGCGCCGCCATCGGCAAGATGCAAAAGCGCACCGCCGCGTCCGTCATGCGCGAGATCCGCGGCGACCGCGACGCGCTCGGCGTCGCCTACGCCCGCAAGCCCATTCAGGGCACGGTACTCGGCATCGACATCGAGACCACCGGCCGCGCACCCGAGCGCGGCTACATCATCAACGTGGGCTGGGAGATCATGGAGCTCACCAGCGACGCCGTCCCGCACGACGCCGAGGCACACTACTGCGGTCTGCCCGATATCTACCGCGGCGAGGATGTGCCGCTTTCGAATATCCACCACATCACCTGGGACGACATCGACGGCAAAACGCCCTTCCGCGAGAACAAAGAGCTGCAAAAGCAGCTGCTCAAGCTTATGAAGAAGTACCCGTACATGGCGCACAACGCCGCCTTTGAGGACAGTTGGTTCAAGATCCACCTGGACGGTTACGCCGAGGCACGCCGCGCCGGCAAGATTATCGTCATCGACTCGCGCCAGATCTGCCGCAGCCTGGACGCCGATGTGCGCTCGCTCCCCCGCGAGTCCGCGCCCGCCGCGCTCGAGAACTGGGCACGCCGTCGCGGCACCCTCGCCGCCGACGCCAACGAGCAGCACCTGGGCCTCGACGACACCGACCTCATGCTCCGTACCGTCCAGGCCGAGTTCAACCTCAAGAACCTATTTGCCAAGTAGATTGCCATGCAGAGGTGCCATCCGCGAGCGATACTCGCCAGACGATAGCGCCCCACGCAATAGCGACACGCCGAGACGCTCCTCTCAAGCGACGCAATGCGGGCCGATATCCAAGTGGATATCGACCCGTTTTTTCGGCACCGCACACGCGGCCCCCGGCCATCGGAGCCTAGCCGCCGCACAACTAAGTACAACTAAGAAC
>CABSBA010000062.1 GCA_902475825.1 uncultured Collinsella sp.
GATTCGTGCGAACGTGAACGAGTATTCCGAAGTCCACCCCGATATGCCCATCAGCTACGCGGTGGGCTATGCACTTTCCTGTGATTTTGACGAGCCGCCTACCATGCGCGAGCTCTTTTCCCAGGCCGACAAAAACATGTACATCGACAAGAACCGTGTAAAGGCAACCGAGACAGCCGACCCGCAACGCGAGGAACGGTAAGCTTGTAACAACAGAGGGCATAGAAAAGCCTCCGCAGCTCGTGTGTGCTGCGGAGGCTTTATTCGTTGCGGTGCATTGTGTTTGGGTCGTTGAGATGAGTCGATTTGCCCCGAAAGAGGAGGGCATTGACCTTAGGGTCATGCACGACGAATGAGCGGCAAATCGGCCATCTCGGCGAGCCGAACTACTCCAGCTCAAACGCTCCGGTATAGAGCTGGTAGTAATACCCGCGCTTGGCGATCAGCTCGTCGTGGTTGCCGCGCTCGATGATGCGGCCGTGGTCCAGACAGATGATCGCGTCGGAGTTGCGCACGGTGGACAGGCGGTGCGCGATGACAAACGTCGTGCGGCCCTCCATGAGCTTGTCCATGCCGGCCTGCACGATGGCTTCGGTGCGGGTGTCGATGGAGCTCGTGGCCTCGTCCAGAATCATTGCCGGCGGATCGGCGACGGCAGCGCGGGCGATCGAAATCAGCTGGCGCTGGCCCTGCGACAGCTGTGCGCCGTTGCCGGTGAGCATGGTGTCGTAGCCGTCGGGCAGGCGGGTGATAAAGTCGTCCGCGCCGGCGAGCTTTGCCGCCGCGATGCACTCCTCGTCGGTGGCGTCCAGGTTGCCGTAGCGGATGTTATCCATCACGGTGCCGGTGAACAGGTTCACGTCCTGCAGCACGACGCCCAGCGAGCGGCGCAGATCGGCCTTGCGGATCTTGTTGACGTTGATGCCGTCGTAGCGGATCTTGCCGTCGGCGATGTCATAGAAGCGGTTGATGAGGTTGGTGATGGTCGTCTTGCCCGCACCCGTGGCGCCGACAAACGCGACCTTCTGGCCCGGCTTGGCAAACACGGACACGCCGTGCAGCACCTCGTGGTCGGGCGTGTAGCCAAAGTCGACGTTGTCCATGACCAGGTCGCCGCGCAGCGGTACGTACTCGATCTCGCCGGTTGCGCGGTGCGGATGTTTCCATGCCCACATGCCGGTGTGGTGGTCGGCCTCCTCGAGCTGCCAGGTATCGGGGTTCACCTGCGCGTTGACGAGCGTCACGTAGCCTTCGTCGGTCTCGGGCTTCTCGTCGATGAGCTCAAAGATACGGTCGGCGCCGGCGAGGCCCATGACCACGGCGTTGATCTGCTGCGAGATCTGACCGATCTGTCCGCAGAATTGCTTGGTCATGTTGAGGAACGGCACTACGACGGCGATGGACAGCGTCATGCCCGAGATGCTCAGGTTGGGCACGCCCAGCGCCAGGAAAATGCCGCCTGCCAGTGCGACCAGCACGTAGAGCAGGTTGCCCAGGTTCATAAGGATAGGCATGAGGATGTTGGCGTACATGTTGGCCTTCTGCGAGACCTCGAAGAGCTTTTCGTTGCGCTCGTCAAAATCGGCCTCGGCGGCAGACTCGTGGCAGAATGCCTTGACGACCTTCTGGCCGTTCATGACTTCCTCGATATGACCCTCGACCACGCCGAGCTCGGTCTGCTGCGCAATGAAGAAGCGCGCGGAGTTGGAGCCGAGCAGCTTGGTCATAAAGGTCATAAAGGCGACGCCGGCCACAATGACCAGGCACATCCAAACGCTGTAGTACAGCATGATAAAGAACACCGTGACGATGACGATGGTCGTCATGAGCAGGTTGGGCAGCGACTGGCTGATCATCTGGCGCAGCGTGTCGATGTCGTTGGTGTAGTGGCTCATGATGTCGCCGCGCTGGTGCGTGTCGAAGTAACGGATCGGCAGGTCCTGCATGCGGTTGAACATCTTCTCGCGCAGCTTCTCCAGCGAGCCCTGCGTGACGATGGCCATGGCGCGGTTCCAGAACAGCGAGGACAGGATGCCGACGCCGTAGATGCAGGCGAGGGTGGTCACAAGCTGCAGAATCTTGGGCTGCGCGGTCGTCCAGTCGCCCGACTGCCACGATTCGCTAATGATCTGCAGGGCGCTCTGAAGGAAGGTCGCGCCGATGGAGTTGATGATGGCGCAGAGCACCACGCCGGCGACGACGAGGGGCAAAAGCACGGGGTAGAAGCCAAAAAGCGTCTTGATGAGGCGCGACATGGTGCCGCCCTTGCGGTTGAGCGCGCGCTCGGCGGTTGTTGCCTTACTCATGTGCCTCGCCTCCTTCCTGGGTCTGAGCTTGCGTTACGGATGCCTCGGTGTCGGCCTCGACGGCCCCTTCGCCCTCGGCAGACATCTTGTTCTGCGAGGTGAAGGTCTCGCGGTAGATCTCGCTCGTCTTGAGCAGCTCGTCATGGTTGCCGATCTGCGCGATGCGGCCGCCCTCCATGACGATGATGCGGTCTGCGTCCTGCACGGAGCTAATGCGCTGGGCGATGATGAGCTTGGTCGTGTTGGGCAGATAGCTTGCCAGCCCTGCGCGAATCTTGGCGTCGGTCTTGGTGTCGACGGCGCTGGTGGAGTCGTCCAGGATCAAGATCTTGGGGCGACGCAGCAGGGCACGCGCAATGCACAGGCGCTGCTTCTGACCGCCCGAGACATTGGAGCCGCCCTGCTCGATCCAGGTGTCATAGCCCTTGGGGAAGCCGTCGACAAACTCATCGGCGCAGGCCAGATGCGCAGCCTCGCGGACTTCCTCGTCGGTGGCATTTGGATCGCCCCAGCGCAGATTCTCGGCAATGGTGCCGCTAAACAGCACGTTTTTCTGCAGTACCATGGCCACCTGGTGGCGCAGGGCGTCCAAGTCGTAGTCGCGCACGTCCACGCCGCCCACGCGTACGGTACCTTCGGTGGCGTCGTACAGGCGGGCAATGAGGTTTACGAGCGTGGACTTGGCCGAGCCGGTGCCGCCGATGATGCCGATGGTCTCGCCGCTCGTAATGTGCAGGTCGATATCGTCGAGCGCCTGGCGTTTCGCATGCGCGGAATACTTAAAGCTCACGTGGTCAAAGTCGATGGAGCCGTCGGCAACCTCGAGCACGGGCTTGGTCGGGTTGGCGATTGTGGGCTCGGCGGCAAGCACCTCGGTAATGCGGTGCGCCGATTCGTCGGCCATGGTCACCATGACAAAGATCATCGACAGCTGCATCAGGCTCATGAGGATCTGGAAGCCATAGGTAAAGATCGAGGAGAGCTGGCCCACGTCGAACAGCGTGCCCTGGCTCGTGATGATGAGCTTGGAGCCCAGGTAGATGATGACGACAAACGCGCCGTTGACGCAGATGTTCATCATGGGGTTGTTAAAGGCCAGCAGCTTCTCGGCGCGGGTGAAGTCCATCTGGACGTCGCGCGCGGCGGTCGCGAACTTCTCCTTCTCAAAGTCTTCGCGCACATAGCTCTTGACCACGCGCATGCCGGTGACGTTTTCCTCGACGGACTCGTTAAGGGCGTCGTACTTGTGGAACACGCGCGAGAAGATGGGGCGCACCTTAAAGATGATAAAGAACAGTCCAAAGCCCAGCAGCGGAATGATGACCAGGTAGACCATGGCAACGCTGCCGCCCATGATAAACGCCATGGTAAAGGCGAAGATCAATACCAGCGGTGCGCGCACGGCGATACGAATGATCATCATGAAGGCCTGCTGCACGTTGTTGATATCGGTGGTCAGGCGCGTGACGAGCGAGGAGCTCGAGAACTCATCGATGTTGGCAAAGCTGAACGTCTGGATCTTGTATAACAAGTCGTGACGCAGGTTCTTGGCGAAGCCGCAGCTCGCATGGCTGCAGGTGATGCCGGCGCTTCCGATCTAAGCAAGCGACGTCAGTGCGATGAGCACCAAAAAGCCTGCGGTGGGAAGCATCTCGGCTACGGTGGCGCCGTCTTTGATGGCGTCGATCAGGTTGGCGGTGATAAATGGAATCAGCATCTCGCAGAGCACCTCGCCAAGCACGAGCAACGGCGTGGCAACGGTGACTTTCATATAGTCGCGGATGCTGCCCATGAGAGTTTTAATCATCCAGTTCCTCCCAGGTTACACGGATTTTCTCGAGCATTTCGGCGAGCTGCTCGCGCTCGTCGTGGGTGAGCGCGCTAAAGGCCTGTTCTCTAAAGCGGATGCGGGCCGCCTGGTCGATGCGGGCGTTTTCCCGGCCGGTTTCGGTCAGGCGAATGGTGAGTTGCCGTCGATCCTTGGGGTTACGGCTGCGCTCGATGAGGCCGTTGACCTCGAGCTTGGACAGGATCTCGGAAAGCGACCCCGGCTTGAGGTCAAAGTGCATGCCGAGTTCCTGCTGCGACATCTCGCCGCCGGGTTGCTTGGCCAGCAGGCAGATGATGGGCGCCTTGCCGGACACGCCTCCGCCATGAAAATGCATGTAATGGCCGCAAAAACCCAGGCCGCTCAGGATGCGCTTGGCAAGCTTGTCTTCCGAGTTAACCGCTTCGGGTACATCCGCCGGCTGTGACGGGTCGCCGCCGGGCTCGTGCGAACAAAGGCTAAGAGGTTCATCGCACATGAATTAGTGCTGCTCCTTTCTTTAGTTAGGTAGAGGAATTGTTTTGTACCTAAGTGATTCTAGAGGTACCTAAGTGATTGTCAAGGTACCGAATCGATTTTGTGGCAGTGCTGGGATGCCGGTGCCAGGGGAATCTTGGACAGTCTTTGCAGCGTAGATTCAGCGGGCCACGGCGTATCCCGGAGTTTCCGATAGGTTCATTAAAGGGGCGAGACTGGCAGTTGCCGGTTTCGCCCCCTTGGCTTTCCGGGACTTAGAGCGGCTCGTCGCCGGTTCGGAGGATGGCGAGATATGGCTCATATGAAAACGTGCGGTATCGTTTCCTGCTCGTATCGCGTTGGACAAGAATGCCCCAATCGGTAAATTGGGATATAAGGTTGTTTGCGCTCGATCTGCTAATCTGCATTCGTTCAGACACAAAGGCGGTGTCGACGATCGGATTGCCCTCGAGAAGGTCGAGTAGCATAAGGGCGTTCGTCGTAGCCCTTCCCGCCTTTTCGCGAATCAGCTTTTCGGTTTCCGAATGGAGGTCGACAAGCTTCCGCATCGAATCCCGTGCCTCGCGTGCGCTTGCAAGCAAGCAGGTGCTGAAAAACGAAACCCATCCCTCAAAATCGCCTCTCTGCCTTACGCGCATAAGCCAATCGTAGTATTCGCTCCTGTGTCGTTTGAGTTCATACGAGGGGTAGATGACCGGCTTGGTGAGCGCCCCATCATGTATGAGCGAAAGGAGGATGAGCAGACGCCCGAGGCGTCCGTTGCCGTCGAGGAACGGGTGTGTGGTTTCAAACTGGTAGTGCACCAAAGCGGCCTTGATGACCGGATCGATGTCGTCACGCTCGTTGATGAAAAGCTCGAGGTCGCCAAGTGCCTCCTTCATATCCTCCGTGTTGGGAGGGACATACGGGGCCTCATTGAGCGTGCAGCCGTTTGGTCCGACCCAGTTCTGAGTCGTCCTGAACTGGCCCGGCGTCTTGTCGGAGCCTCTGCCATTTCCAAGCAATGTGGCATGGACGGATTTGAGCAGCCTCATACAGAGTGGCAGTTCCTCCATGAGCTTGGTCGCCTGCTGCACCGCTCGAGTGTAGTTGACGACGTCGGTTAGGTCCCGGCTCGCATTGGATTCGTTTGACGGGTCAAGAACATCATCGAACGTACATTGCGTACCCTCGATTTGAGAGGACAAGAGCGCTTCCTTGCGAACGTACATAGAAAGGTACATGTCGATGTTCGGAACAAAGCGAGACATGCCCTCAACCTCGCCGAGTATGGCGCGACAATCGGAGACAAGCCGCATGGAATCAGCGGATAAATTGATTGGAAAGAATGAATCCATATTGGCGGGTCTAAACGAATCATAGGCGAGGGCTCCTGAAAGGTTGTGCCTGACGTTTCCCTGTCGTCCGGGTGTGATGGGTGCGAGCATCGTTAGTGTCCTAAGAACAAATTTGAGCCAAAACTTGTTCTTAGAATTTTATAGCGCCTTCTAAGGCCAAGTTTCTGCAATAAGAAGCGTCAGAAAAACTCTAAGAACAAAATTACGCCCAAACTCGGTCTTACATCCGAAGGCAAGACTTAGATTGCACTGCGCTACACTTAGTCGCACTGTGGCGCTGCTGCGCCGCGCCCGACCCAAGGGGGACACTCATGAAGAACACTCAGCTGCTGCTGATTAACGATATGTGCGGCTACGGCAAGGTCGCGCTTTCCGCCATGCTGCCGGTGCTGTCGCATATGGGCTACCGCATCCACAATCTGCCGACGGCGCTCGTTTCCGACACGCTCAACTACCCCAAGTTCTACATCCACGACACCACCGAGTACGTGCGCCAAAGCCTCGCTATCTGGGAGGAACTCGGCTTTGAGTTCGACGCCATCTCGACCGGCTTTATCGTGACCGAGGAAGAGACGCGCATCATCTCGGACTTTTGCCACCGCCGTGCGCAAAAGGGTACCAAGGTGTTCGTCGACCCCATCATGGGCGACAACGGCAAGCTCTATGCGGGCGTGCCCGAGTCCACGATTGGCCTTATGCGGCATCTGCTGGAGTGCGCAGACTACGCGGTGCCCAACTACACCGAGGCCTGTCTGCTCACCGATACGCCTATCGCCGAGCAAATCACGCCCGACGAGGCTCGCGTCCTTGTGGATGCCGTGCGTGAGCTGGGTGCCAAGTCTGTGGTCATTACGAGCGCCGTAGTCAATGGCACGAACGCGGTTATCGGTTACGACCATGTGGCGGGGGAGTACTTCACGATTCCCTTTGAGCTCATTCCGGTCTATTTCCCGGGCACGGGCGACACGTTCTCGGCGGTGCTCGTCGGCCGCGTTATGGCAGGTTGGAGTCTGCAGCGCGCGACGTCCGATGCCATGCGTGTGGTGGCTGAGCTTATCGAGCGCAATGCCGACCAGGAGGACAAGTCCGCCGGCCTGCCCATCGAGGCCTGCTTGGACGTGATCGACCATGAGTAATGCTGGCGAGGGCGGCATCAAGCCTGCGGGCGAGAACAGGCCGCTCGGCGCGCCGCGTGGCAAGCGGCCGCGTATCCGCGTGAGCTGCGTGGACCAGCTGGGTGCGTGTCGCTGCCACCATGGCCACAAGCCGGGCGACGTTTTTGACTTCGACCGAGATCGCGGCAAGATGTGCGCCATGGCCTGCCACGTGGGCTTTCCCTATATCGATATCCTGCGCTATGGCGGAACCGTGCCTGGCAACGAGCCCGGTACGGCAAAGTTCTGCTGCCCCGAGGTTGATACGCTGAACGTCTGGCTTGCCGAGATCGTCGACGAGTAGTCGAGCGTGGATTTTCTCCCACCGAGATAATGAGCGTGGATTTTCTCCCGTTTAGGGCGCACTTGAACGCTCAAAGTGGGAGATTTTCCACGCTCGTTTTTCATGCGGGAGATTATCCACGCTTGTTTCGCGCCGAAGGCGTGACCCGCGACTTCGCTTGCCTACAGCTGCTCGAGCATAGCGGTGCAGCCGGCGAGCACGTCGCGGTACGTGGCATCGAAATTGCCGGTGTACCAGGGATCGGCCACGTCGCCGGGGTGATCAGTCCAATCGAGCAAGCGCGTAATCTTGCCGTCGGGGTCGTCGCCAAAGATGCGATGCAGGCCACGCGCGTTCTCGGCATCCATATAGACAATGCGATCCCAGTCGCCATACTCCGCGCGACGCACCTGACGTGCGCGATGTGCGACGACGGGAATCCCGACCTCGCGCAGCTTGGCAACAGTGCCATGATGCGGCGGGTTGCCGATCTCCTCGGTCGAGGTCGCGGCGGAATCAATGACAAACTCGCCCGCGCGCCCGGCGCGCCGCACCAACTCGGTAAACACCGACTCAGCCATCGTCGAGCGGCAGATATTCCCATGGCAGATAAACAGTACACGTTGCATGCGCGGTTCCTTTCATATAGAAGGCTGCTAAGGAGTCGAAGCCGGGCGCATGCCAAGTTTTATTTCTTGGCCAGTTTGAAGTAGCGCTCAAATATCAATATCTACCTGCGATAATAACAGGATAAGACCTTTAATTCCAACGCCTCTACTGTGTTCAAAGAGTTGAATGGCTCTAAAAATCAGTTTCCAATATAGGGAAGGAAATCCA
>CABSBA010000063.1 GCA_902475825.1 uncultured Collinsella sp.
TGTCGCATGAATAAGCGGGATTCAATCCCTGCAACTCTAACAGAATGTGACAAAGGGGCAGTCCCTTTGTCACATGGAGGGCTTGCCTGTATAGTCGCAATACAGGCGAAGATGGTCTCAGGTACATCGCGGGCGGCAGGAGATCCCATGGGTATGCACACGACAAAGGTTGCAGTGGGCGAGGGCAAGTTTGCGCTCGAGGCCCAGCTGACGGTGACGCCGCGAGGCATGGCGGTGTACGCCTGCTCGCCGGAGTTTGCGCACCTGGGCGCCACGGCGCAGGCCATTCCGCGCCCCGAGCCCGGCCGTACGGCAACGGTGAGCATCCTGGCCGTTCCGTGCCATCGAGACGAGATCCCGGCGCACGATATCGCGGCGGCGCTGGCCACGCGCTTTGGCGTGCCGGTAGTTGCAAGCACGGGTTTTCATGTTGAACAAGCGAGCGGTGACGACCTGCAGCGCGTGCTCGACACCACCAAGGAGCTCATCGCCGCGCTCGAGGAAGCCGCAGCCCGCATTCTGCGCGCCGGCTGGGATGAGGGCGGTGCGGGCGCCGAGGTCGTGGCGGTCGATGCTGCGACCGGCGAGGCGCTTGGCCCCGTCGACCGCATCGAGGCCCATGCTGGTGAGGGCATCCTGCATCAGGCATTTCTGACGCTTTTGGTCGAGGGCCGGGGCGAAGACGCGCGCCTGCTGCTCTGTCGCCGCAGTCCGCTCAAGCGCCTGTGGGGCGGGGTGCTGGCCGATAGCTGCGCCGGCCATCCGCTCCCCGGGGAAGACGTCGCGGCCGCCACGGCGCGCCGCATCAACGAAGAGCTCGGCATTACGCGCGAGCCCGATCAGCTCAAGCACCTCGGACACGTGGTGTACCGCGAGGACCACGGCGACGGTCGCTGCGAGTGCGAATGGTGCGAGGTCTACCTTGCCCATGTTGAGCCGGGCGAGCTGCATATCAACCAAGAGGAGATCTCGGAAGTGCGTCGCGTGGCTCCGTCCGAGCTCAAAGGCTACCTGCAGGGTCACCCCGAGCAGCTGGCCCCCTGGCTCCGCGAGGCCCTCGGCGACCCATTCATCCGCACGGCCCTCGCTATGTAAAAAAGACAGTCCCTTTGCCACATCCAAACCGTCACAACATTCGGCGAAAATCTCGAAAACGAGGAAAAGCGTCGAATGTTGTGACGGTTTTTGTCTAGGGAATCGCTTCTCATCCAAAAAATCCGCTTGACTGTATTGCCGCAACACAGCGCAACGTAAGGGGTGTCCGATAACGGGCGCCCCTTTTTAAGCGGCAACATGGCTGCGAATTCGGAGCGCCCCCAACAAGAAAGGTGGGGAGATGGAAGCGGAAAAGAAGGCGTTTAAGATCACCAAGCGCGAAATTGGCTTTGTGCTGGGTATCGTTGTCTTTTTGCTGGTGAAGTTTCTTCCTTTGGCGGAGCTGAGCTCGACGGTCGAGCTCACGGTCGGCGGTCAGACCTGTCTGGCACTGACGCTCGCCACGGTGGTGTTCTGGGCATGCGGCGTGGCACAGCCGGGCTTTGTGGGCCTGCTCTACTGCGCACTGCTCGTCCTGTTCAAGGTGTGCGTGGACGACACGGGCGCCGCGAGCATCTCGGCGACGGTCGCCTCCACGTTTAGCTCGTGGACCAAGGCCACCATGTGGCTCGTCATCGGCGCCTACCTCATCGCCAGCGCGGTCAAGGAGTCGGGCCTAGGCGAGCGCATCGCCTACGCGTTCATGCTCAAGTTCGTGCGCGACGCCAAGTCGCTCATCATCTCGATCTTCGCGCTCACCTTTGTGCTGTCGCTGCTGATCCCGCATCCGTTCCCCCGCGCCTTCCTCATCCTCGCCGTCGTCTCGGTCATCGCCGAGTCCGCCGGCTACGGTGACGACGACAAGGGCAAGCTCGGCTTCCTCGTGTTTGCCGCTGCCGCCCCGGGTTCCATGTTCTTCCTGACGGGCGACTCCACGCTTAACCCGCTCGTTGCGCAGTACAGTGCCGAGGCCGGCGGCATGAGCCCGTCCTTCGTCGACTGGTTCCTGTACATGAGCGTGCCTATGCTGGTTGCGCTGCTGTGCACCCTGTTCCTGGGCCTTTTCCTCTTTAAGCCCAGCAAGGAGCTCGTCTACGATCGCGAGCAGATCGTGGCCAAGCAGGCCGCGCTCGGCAAGCTCTCCGTCAAGGAGATCCGCACCATCGTGTGGCTTGTCATCGCCATCGCGCTGTGGCTCACCGTCTCGGGCGACTATATCGGCTGGGTCACCCTGGCCATTGGCGTTGCTCTCGCCATGCCCATCATCGGCGAAGTCCTCACTCCCGCCAGCTGGAACGCTGTCGACATCAAGTCCCTCATGTTCCTGACGGCCGCCATGGCCGTGGGCTCCGTGGGCGGTGCCACCGGCATGAACGCCTGGATCGCCGACGTCGTGCTCCCCAGCTCCGTGCCTGAGAACATCTTCCTGTTCGCCCTGCTCGTCGCCGCGCTTTCCATGATCATCCACATGTTCATGGGCTCGGTCATGGCCGTGCTCGGCGTGTGCGTGCCGGCATTTATCAGCTTTGCCGCCGGCTCCAGCGTGAGCCCACTCGCCGTGGCGCTCATCGTCTTCACGTCCATCAACATCCACTACATCCTGCCGTTCCATAACCTGCCGATCCTTATCGGCGAAGGCAAGGACGCCGGCGGCTACACCTCCAAAGAGGCTATGCGCATGGGCATCCCCCTCACCGCGGTCGTCTTTGTCGTCGTGCTGGTCGAGGCCGCCTGGTTCCACCTCTTTGGCCTGATGTAAGCGGTCGAGCGCCCCGGCTGTAAGCAGCCAAGCGCTTGAACTTCGAGTGGTCGAGCGCTCCATTTGTGAGCGCCGCGGCCCCATTACGTTACCCCGTCCGGCGGCACCCCGTCGCCGGACACTCTCCCGAAAGGAGTACGCCATGTCCACTACCGATGCTTCCCAGATCCACGACCTGCGTTCCGCGCTCGACTTTTTGCGTGAGATGCCGGGCCAGCTGCTCGAGACCGACACCCAGGTCGATCCCGATGCCGAGGTCTCGGGCGTCTACCGTCACGTCGGTGCTGGCGGCACCGTCATGCGCCCGACCAAAGAGGGTCCGGCGATGGTCTTCAACAACGTCAAGGGCTTTGACGACGCCAAGGTCTGCATCGGTATGCTTGCCAGCCGCAAGCGCGTTGCCGCCCTGCTCGACCTGGACGAGGAGCACCTGGGCCTCGAGATCGGCAAGCGCTTCGAGAACCTGATCGCCCCCGAGCAGATCGCCGAGGGCAAGAACGTCGACTGCCAGGAGGTCGTGTACAAGGCGACCGACGAGGGCTTTGACCTGCGCAAGATCGTTCCCGCTCCCACCAACACGCCCGTTGACGGCGGCCCCTACATCACCATGGGCCTCGCCTATGGCACGAGCCCCGATGGCACCCAGTCCGACGTAACCATCCACCGCTTCTCCTGCGTCGACAAGGACAAGCTCGCCATGTGGATTACCCCGGGCAGCCGTCACCTGGGTGCGTTCTTTGACGAGTACTGCCAGCGCGGCGAGGATATGCCCATCTCCATCTCCATCGGCCTGGACCCCGCCGTGTACATGTGCTGCGGCTTCGAGGCTCCCACCACGCCGCTCGGCTTCAACGAGCTGCAGATCGCCGGCGCCCTGCGCGGCCGCGCCGTCGAGCTTGCCGACTGCGTCACCGTTCCGCAGAAGTGCATTGCCAATGCCGAGTACGTGCTCGAGGGCTACCTCATGCACGACGAGACCATCAACGAGGATGTCAACGGCCACGGCTACGCCATGCCCGAGTTCCCCGGCTACACCGGTGGCGCCAAGGTCTGCCCGGTGATCAAGATCACCGCCGTCACCACGCGCGTCAACCCCATTATGGAGAGCTGCATCGGCCCTTCGCACGAGCACGTGTCCATGGCCGGCATCCCCACCGAGGCCTCCATCTACAAGATGGTCGAGACCGCTATCCCGGGCCGCCTGCTCAACGTTCACGCCGCTCCCTGCGGTGGCGGCAAGTTCGTTGCCATCATGCAGTTCAAGAAGTCGAGCAAAAATGACGAGGGCCGTCAGCGCAACGCCGCCATGCTCGCCTTCTCGGCGTTCTCCGAGCTCAAGCACGTCATCCTTGTCGACGAGGATGTCGACATCTTCGATATGAGCGACGTGATGTGGGCCATGACCACGCGCTTCCAGGCCGACGTGGACCTCATCACCATCCCCGGTTGCCACTGCCACGTGCTCGATCCGTCCAACGACCCCGCGTTCGATCCTTCGATCCGCGAGCACGGTATCGCCTGCAAGGCCATCTTCGACTGCACGGTTCCGTTTAACCTCAAGAAGAACTTCATCCGCTCGCAGTTCATGGAGATCGACAAGGACAAGTGGGCCGCCGAGCTCGCCTTCTAGTAAGTAGCCCTACCAAGTAGTTAAGGAGTTGTCATGCCTGAGTCTTCTGTTCGTCCCCGTCGCATTGTCGTTGGCGTGTCTGGCGCCAGCGGTGCGGCACTGGGCCTTGAATGCCTCAAATGCCTGCGCCAGGCCGGCGCTGAGTCGGCGCTTGTCGTCACGCGCGGGGGAGAGATCACCATCGAGCAGGAGCTCGGCATGACGCTTGACGAGTTTGCGTGCTATGCCGATGTGGTCTACGACAACAAGAACATTGGCGCTGCCATCGCAAGCGGCACCTATCCGGTCGACGGCATGATCGTGGCTCCCTGCTCCATGAAGACGCTCGCCGGCATCGCGAGCGGCTACAGCGAAAACCTGTTGCTGCGTGCGGCCGATGTGCAGATGAAAGAGCAGCGCCGCCTGGTGCTTATGGTGCGCGAGACGCCCTTCAGTGCAATCCATGTCGACAACATGGCACGCCTGGCGCGCGTGCCGGGCGTCATGCTCATGCCGCCCATGCTCACGTTTTACAACGGCCCCGCCACGCTCGATGAGGCGGTGCATCACATCGCCGCCAAGGCACTCGAGGCCGTCGGCGTGTCGTGCGCCAACTATAAGCGTTGGTCATAGGCATCTTTAGGGTAGGATACGAGTAGTGTTTGAGCCCGCTGCCCCTGTGGGCGGCGGGCTTTTCGTGTCAAAGGGTGTGTCGGGAGGACCTATGCAGACGGGTATGTATGCGATTAGCGAGATGGCGAGCTTGTTTAACGTTTCGCGCCAAACGCTCATCTACTACGACAAGATCGGTCTGTTTAAACCCGCCGTGGTTAACGAAAAAGGCTACCGTTTCTATTCGCCCACGCAGATCCCGCTCATGCGTCTGATCTGCATGCTGCGCGACTTGGGACTGGAACTCGATGAGATCGATCGCCTGACCTCGACGTTCGACATTGGAGAGATGACCGATCACCTGCGCTCGCGGGTGCAGGCGCTCGACGAGCAGATTGCCGGGCTCAAAGCCGAGCGTGCGAGCGTGCAGGAGCGGCTGAGTTTTTACGACGAGGCGGTCTATTGGCGCGAGCGCGAGGGCAAACCGGAGCTCAAGCAATTCGAGCGCCGCTACGTGGTCTTTGAGGAGTTCCCGGGCGATATCGAGCGTGGCCGCTCGATGCTGCACCCCACGCTCATGCGGGCGATTCTGCGCATGCGTGCGCTCACGGGCACACGCCCCATGCGCGGTTGGGGCGCCATGCTGCGTCGCGAGGCGCTGCATTCCGACGACCCCATCGCCGGTGCCGGTTCCTTTGCCGTGTTGCCGCGTGGTGCCGAGGAAATACTGCCGAGCGATCCTGCCGAGCTGGCGGAGATTGGCGTCGAGGTGCTGCCCGAGGGCACGTACCTGTGCATGAGTCGCTGGGGCATGCCGTACGAGCCCGAGGGTATCCGCGCCATCGTGGCCTGCATGGACAGGCACGCGCTCCAGCCCATCGGCAATGCTTTCGATTTTTGCTACCTGGACACCACGAGTTACGACGAGTCTCACCAAGAGGACTTCTGCTGTATCCAAATCCCCGTCGCCCTCAAATAACTTGCGGTGAAATAGTCCCTAAATAGCTCGAGTGGGCGTGCAAACAGGAACTATTCCACCGCAACTTCGATGCGACAAAGGAGCAGCCCTTTTTCGCATTCCGTGCGAGCCCTCGTGCCGTCTGAGGGTATAAGGCTAGCAAGTGTTTATTTGCGAGGCCTAAGGGGCGCCCCGTATGGATATCGATAACTTTGAATGGTGGTATAGCGAGGGCGAGGCTCCGGACGAGGGGTGGGACGAGCCCGCGTCGCGTGACGTGTCGAGCGACGAGGACGAGACCGGCAACGATGCCGTCGAGACGGATGTCGCTTCCGACTCCGCCGAACCCCTAACCTTTGAACAGGCCTGGGCTCAGGCCGAGGCCGACGAGGCAAAGGCCGATGCCACGGCCACACTCGGTGAGCCGGCGGACATGTCCATCTCGCCGGCCAAGACCCCGCAGCCGCGCCATAACATCGACCCCGGCAGCACGGCATCTTTCAGCATACTCGACGTGCCCGCGCAGGGTGCCCAGGCGCCCGCCCCCACGCATCGCCCCAATCTGTCTCGCGAGGAAGATGCAGGACGTCGCTCTCCGCTCGGTCCCATCCTTATCGCCTTTATGGCCGGCGTCATCGCTTGCTCGGCGATCGGAAATGTCTGGAGCCATGTGGAACAACAGCGCAAAGATGCCGCCAAGGTCGAGATGTCTGTCGAGCAATCGCTCAGCCGCACGCGCTCGGTGCATGTGTCGGTCGAGGTTAAGGATGGTGCGACATGGGACACCGCCCGCGGCGACAGCCAGATGCTCATCCATGTCGTGGGCCGCACACTCAGGGGGCAGGCGATTGACGAGTATCAATATGTCAACTCCGCTGGCGACGGTATCGAACTCAAGCCCGGCGACTACGAGCTCACGGTCGACGAGCCACCCGTCGCCACCGATGGCACGCGCTTCCGTGCCTCAAAGCGCATGGTTCCCGTGAGTTTTAACTCGCAGGCGCCCGATACGGTCGACAGCACGCCGCAGGGCGGATTCGACCTTTACGCAATCGCTCAATAACTGCGCCTGCCGCTTCTCCTTGCCGCCAAGAGTGGCACAATAGCCCTCGACACTGTTGTTTACTTTTGGAGGAAGTAGCATGTCCACCGTCACTACCATCAAGCGCGGCGGCCTTACCGCGGCCATCGATTCCATGGGTGCCCAGCTCACGAGCCTTGCCCTCAACGGCAATGAGTATCTGTGGCAGGGCGATCCCGCCTTTTGGGGCAAGCACGCGCCCATCCTGTTCCCCATTGTGGGCTCACTGCGCAACAACACGGCGGCGTCTGCGGCCGGCACCTGCGAGATGCCGCGTCACGGCCTCGCGCGCATCGTCGAGCACAAGCTGGTCGAGGTCTCCGAGGACGGCTCGTCCGTCACCTACGAGATCACCGACACGCCTGAGTCGCTCAAGGCTTTCCCCTTCCACTTTAAGCTCAACATGACCTATGCCCTGACTGGTGACGCCACGCTTACCCAGACCTTTGCCGTCACCAACACCGGCGACGTGGACCTGCCGTTCTCGGTGGGCGGCCACCCTGCATTTAACGTGCCGGCTCCCGGTGCCGAGAACGAGACGTTCGAGGATTACGAGCTGGCATTTACCGAGGCTTGGACCAACGAGGCCCCCATCATCACGCCCGATGGCCTCATGACGTTCGAGGGCAGCTACAAGGCGCCCGATAACTCTGACGTGCTGCCCATCACGCACCGCAGCTTCGATAACGATGCCATCATGTTCACCGATACCCCGGGCTCCACGCTCACGCTGCGCGGCCGCAAGTCGGGCCACGGCGTCAAGATCGACTTTGAGGGCTTTAAGTACATCGGCGTGTGGTCTGCCGCCAACGACGCCCCGTTTGTGGCGCTCGAGCCCTGGACCGGTCATACCACCATGGACACCGAGGACGACGTCTTTGAGCACAAGGTCAACACCATTACGCTGGCGCCGGGCGAGACGGATGTCCGCAGCTTTAGCGTCACTTTGCTCTAGAGGTTCCGCCGTTCTGACGAACGGCGGGCCGGTCGACGCTGCGCCCTTAGGTTCCGCCGTTCTAACGAACGGCGGACCAGTCGACGCTGCGCGCCACCCAGAGCGACAATTTGTCATTCAAAAGGCACGGCATGACCAGAAGGTCTATGCC
>CABSBA010000064.1 GCA_902475825.1 uncultured Collinsella sp.
GATGGCCGCCATTGGGCGCTGGGCCATATGGCTCAGCGCCTTTTTTATGTCGAGCAAAGGCTGGCGAAGGCGGTGCGGACTCTCGTGCTATAACTAAATGACTTAGCGCAAACAAACCTCAACCGCACAAGGCGCACATGGATCAGATTTACGACAACAGGTACTATTCCGCCGGTTCGCGTGAGCCGTCACCTCGCCGTGCGCGCACGGTGCAGCTCGGTGGGTCCGCCTACGCCGGTGCCGACCGCTCCATGCAGCGCCCGACAAGTACCTCGCGATCCAATGCTCAAGTGAATACTTCGACAGATGGACCAGTGCGCCCGGCACGTTCGTCGCATACGTCGCGTCCCTCGGCCCAGATGCACGACAGGTCGAGCAGGCCCTCGAGCCGTCTTTCAGGCTCGGACTTTATGCGCTACGCCAATGACAATGCGGCGGTCAAGGCGATCTATGACTTTACGCATGGCTCTCTGCGCCCGCTGTTTATCGGCATTGTCGTGGCGCTGGCGCTCGTGAGCCTGTATTTTCCCGTACGCGACCTGTACGTGGCTAAGCGCTCGAGCGACATCTTGGCCAAGCAGGTCGAGATTCGTCAGCAATACAATGATGAGATGAAAAAAGACACTGATAAGTGGTTCTCGGAAGAGGGCATTAAGGATTCGGCACGGGGCCTGGGCATGGCGATGCCCGGCGAGAAGAGGATTGAAGTGCTGGGCCTGGACGATGATTCGGATTCGTCGTCGAGCAAAAAGTCCTCAAACGCCAAGAATGCCAGCGAAGTGGCCAAAGAGATCGAAGAGGTCGGCAAGGACGCACCGTGGTACATCAAGACGCTCGATATGCTGTTTGGATTTAACGGCGTCGAGGGTCAGACGGTCGCGTCCAGCGGCGAGTAGGCGAGTAGCGCCCGGAGGGGAGCCCGCAATGACAAATTGCAAACGATATAAGGTGGCGGCGATCGACCTGGGAACGGTGTCGTCGCGCTTGGTGTTGGCCCAGGTCGAGGGCGGGGCGATCGTGGAATCGTCCAAGCATACCGAGATTACCGACTTGGGCGAGGGCGTGGATGCGACGGGGCGCTTTTGCGAGGCGGCCGTTGAGCGCGTGCTCGCTGCGTGCCGAATGTTTGTGGACGAGGCCCGTGCCTTTGGGGCCGCGTGCATCTGCACCACGTGCACGAGTGCCGCGCGTGATGCGTCCAATGCCGCGCTACTGCTGGACGGCCTGCGCGAGCTGGGGCTCGAGCCGCAGGTGATTCCGGGCGAGGTCGAGGCGCGCCTGACGTTTTTTGGCGTGGCACACGACTTTGCGGGCGAGCGTATCATCGTTGCCGATTCGGGCGGCGGATCCACGGAGCTCGCGACGGGCGTCTATGCACCGGAGCGCGGCATCTTCGTTCTGGAGGGAACGCGCTCGCTGGATATCGGTTGCCGCCGCGTGACCGAGCGGTTTTTCTCGGCACTGCCGCCGTCAACGGACGAGCTTGCGGCTGCTGCCGGCTGGGCAAACGAGCAGTTTGCGGGCTATTTTGAGAGCCTGCCTGTCGACTTTGAGCGCGCCGAGCGCCTGGTGGCGGTGGGTGGTACCGTCACTACGCTCGTGGCACTCGTTCACGAGCTTGAGCCGTATGATTCGAGCTTTGTGCACCTGCGCGAGCTTTCGCTGGAGCAGGTTTCGGCCGCTATCGAGCGCATGTCTATGTTGGATGCGGACGGCATCGCCGCTCTGCCGGGTGTACAGCCCAAACGCGCGGGCGTGATCTTGGCGGGCGCCGTGGTGATCCGCGAGCTCATGCGAGCCGGCGGCTACAAGACGCTCACTGTAAGCGAGAACAGCCTACTCGCCGGCATGGCCGCCACCATCAACGAGGTTCTCGACGGTGCGACCCCCACCATTGGCTGGACCCCGAGCCTGAGCGCCCTTTAACCGTCTCCCTCTGAGTTGCGGTGAAATAGTTCCTAGATGGGCTGGTAAACTGCCAAAACAGGAACTATCCCACCGCAACTTAGAGCCCCACCGGCGTCCAAAAGAAGCGAGCCCACATCCCAAAGGGAGACGAGCTCGCAAACAATCATATGGTAGGGGCGGTGGGACGTCCGCGTATTTGCTGCGCAAATCCGCACCGGCTTCAGCCGCCTGCCGGCGCCCTCGCCGGCTCGCTGCGGACGCTGCGCGTCCGCTTGACGCTCGCCCCCTCGCGGGTTCGAGCCCCACCGGCGTCCAAAAGAAACGAGCCCGCATCCCTGGGGGACACGGGCTCGTAAACAATACGTGGTAGGGGCGGTGGGACTCGAACCCACAATCCTTGCGGCGAGAGATTTTAAGTCTCCTGCGTATGCCAATTCCGCCACGCCCCCGTGAGACTAGAAGTCTAACACAAGCCGTTCGTTACGCGTTGACGGCCATCGAGTGCCGGCCTGACTTTTCCAAGTACTCGGCAAACTTGGCCTCGTCGCCCTTGTTCTTGTACTGCAGGGCCAAGAGGTACTCCAAGCGGCAACCCTTAACCTTATCGTCGCCGGCCTCCTCGAGCATGCGCTCCAGCTCGGGAATGTCGTTGTGGCGCTTCAAGATCATCGTGTCGTACATCAGTTGGCATTCGTGCGCGACTGCCTCGGCCTGACCGCCCTCAAAGCCCTTGATCTCGTGCAGCAGCTCCTTGGACTTTTTGCGGTCCTCTTGGCCAACGTAGTAGTTAAAGGCCTTGATCACCAGGTCGACGCGCTGCATTTTGGGCAGATTGAGCCCCAGCAGCAAATCGAACATCTCGTCAGCGCGCTTGTGGTCCTCGCGCAACAGATATGAGTTCAGGCGCAGGTAGTCGCGGTTGTAGCGCGGGTACAGCATGCTGGTGAGTTTGCCATCGAGCAAGCGATCGAACTCGTCCCACTGCTTGGCAGCCATAAGCTGTTGCAGGCGCTTAAACGTGGTGCGTTTTTTGACGCTAAAGAACACCGACACGGCGATACAGATGATAACGACGGTGGTCCAGAGTGTGCGGGAATCGGGCATATTAGGGTCCTTAGTCGCTCATAAAGCGAGCGGTATGACAACACGTACTAGATGTATTATACGCAGCGCGCAAGCAAACTGGCATAAAAGCTCATCGAGGCTGAGTGCCATCGCTCGCTGCGGTACACTTACCTAAAGTAAACCACGAAGGGAGACATTACCTATGAAGAAGATCGTTTTGGCTTGCGGTGCTGGCGCTGCTACTTCCACGCTCGTTGCCCAGAAGGTCGCTACCCTGCTCGACGCCAACGGTTACGCCGACAAGTACGAGATCGTGCAGTGCGCCATCTCCGAGGCCAAGGACGTTTGCGACGAGGGCGCCGACCTGCTGATCGCCACCACCGTTGCCCCCGAGGGCCTCACCTGCCCGTACGTGAGCGGCGTGCCCTTCATGACCGGCATGAACCGCGTCGCCGCCGAGAAGGCCGTCCTCGACGTCATGGCTCAGTAGGCGCTGACTGTATGAGTGAGCAGAACGCCAACCCGGTAGAGCTCTTTGGTATGCGCGTTGCCCATGTGGGCATTAACGCCACCGACCCGGCCGATGCCCTGGAGATCGCGGAGCTGTTCTCGACGATGATGGGCCTGCCCGTCATCGAGACCCCGGTTTCGTACTTTAACGATTCGCTGGTCGAGGTCATGAAGCAGGACGGTCGTGGCACCAAGGGCCACATTGGCTTTGCCGTCAACGACATCGATGCGGCCGAGAGGTGGTTTGCCGAGCGCGGGCTCGAGGTCAACGAGGAGTCGCGCGCGCTGCTGCCCGACGGTAGCACCAAGCTCGTGTACTTTAAGCGCGAGTTCGCCGGCTTCGCCGTGCATCT
Organism: uncultured Collinsella sp.; assembly: GCA_902475825.1. GTDB lineage: Bacteria > Actinomycetota > Coriobacteriia > Coriobacteriales > Coriobacteriaceae > Collinsella. The sequence continues at coordinate 3,837 of CABSBA010000064.1, forward strand.
GTGCCGCGAGTAGCGCACAAGCTGCTTTAGTTAGCAAAAAGGGATAGGGCCGCATGGCCTTATCCCTTTATTTATGCCGAGGGGCATCCCTACCGTGGCAGGCGAATCGTAAAGCGGCTGCCGACACCCTCGACCGAGGTCACGCCAATGACACCGCCATGGCTATCGACGATCCACTTGGCAATGGCAAGCCCCAGACCCGAGCCCTGCGCGCCGGCATCGCGCGCGTTGTCGGCGCGGTAGAACCGCTCGAACGCGTGGGCTGCGGATTCCTGGTTCATGCCGATGCCCTCGTCCTCAACGTTTATGTCGATCGTGCCCGCGCCCGCATCCGGCGCCACGCCAAACGTGATGGGCGTGCCCGCGTCCGAATACTTGGCGGCATTCTGCACGATTACGCGCAGGGCCTGCTTCACGAGCGCCACGTCGACGGGCGCGTCGCAGCGCGGGTCGCTGACAAGCGAAGCGTCAAAGGCCAGTCGATACGTGTGCTCGGTATCGATCATCTGCGATTCCTCGCATACCTCGCCGACCAGTGCAGCCAGGTTAGTATTCGCGCGCCGCAGCACGGTGCGGCCAGCATCGCCGCGTGCCAAAAACAGCAGCTGCTCCACGAGCTCCTGCATGTGCTCGCTTTCGGCCTTGAGGGACGCGATGGACTCCGCCAGCACGTCCGGGTCGTTTTTGCCCCAGCGGTCGAGCATGTTTACGTAGCCCTGAATCACCGCGATGGGTGTGCGCAGCTCGTGGCTTGCATCGTTGACAAAGCGCATCTGCTGCAGCTTGGCCTCTTGCATCTGGCGCAGCAGGCGGTTGAGCGCGACCTCGATGCTTGCCAGGTCGGCGTCGCCGGTGGTGACGCTCGGCGAGTCGACGCTTGCGCGCTCGATGGCCTGCTCCAGTGTTTCCATCTTGCCGCCGGAGAGCTGCATGCGGCCGAGCTCGTCTACGCGCAAGGCCAGGTCGTTGAGCGGCGCCATGGTGCGACGCACGCGGCGGGCGCCGCCGAGCATGTTGAGCACGCTGATGACCTGCCAACCCACAACGACAAGGTAGAGAGGCCATAGCGCGATGAGGTCCTGCGCGAGGGGGAAGGTCTTGGTGGTACGCGCAAACTCGACGGTATAGGTGAGCGTTGTCAGGTCCCAGCCGCGTGCTGGCGTCAGCGACATGCCGTGCACGGCGGAGCCGGGGATCCACCCCGCGGTAAACGCGCCGTCGGGCAGCGTCTGGTTGTATCCATAGACGAGGATCGCCGCCGCAATCACCACTAGCAACAGATCGAGCCAGACGTAGCTCGCCAAGCGGCGCCACATGTAGCCCCAGTTGATGGCGCGGGCGATGGAGGTGACGCGCTTGGCCTCGGTGTTACGCGCGGCAGACATAGCCCACCCCGCGCACGGTCTGGATGATGCGGGCGCTGCCGGCGTCTTCGATCTTGGCGCGCAGGTGCGCAATGTGCACGTCGACGTTGTTGGTGTCGCCCACGTATTCGTAGCCCAGCGCTTCGTGCGCGATGCGCTCGCGCGTGAGCACGGTGCCGGCATGCGCCATAAGCAGGGCGAGAACGTCGAACTCGCGGGCAGTCAGCACGATGGGCGAGCCGTCGACTGTGACTTCGCGGCGGTCAGGGTCGAGCGCGACCGAGCCCACGGCGAGCGTGGCGGGGGAGGGAGAGGCAGAAGCCTGGGTCGAGTCGCTGACCGGGGGTATCGCAGTGGCGTTGACGCCCGCGTCACCCGCCCCGGCGCCGCCAACGCCCGAAGCCGTCCGCGCGGCCTCCGAGCGCTTCAGCGCCACGCGAATCCGTGCGAACAGCTCCTCGATCGCAAACGGCTTGGTCAGGTAATCGTCGGCGCCGGCATCGAGCCCGGCAACCTTATCCATCACGGCATCGCGCGCGGTGACCATGATCACCGGCACGTCCTTGTGCTTGCGGACACGCCGCAGGACCTCCATGCCGTTGAGCTGCGGCAACAGCACATCGAGCAGAATCAGATCGTAGTCGCGCTCCAGTGCCAGGTCCACGGCGGTGCGGCCGTCGGCGGCGTGCTCCACCTGGTAGCCCTCGTGCTCCAGCTCGAGCGTCACAAAGCGGGCGATTTTCTCCTCGTCCTCTACGATCAGGATCCGTGCCATGCGTGCCCCCGTCTGCGATTACTTGTCGTCGTTCAGATTTTGTTTGATGTCGTCCGCGGCATCGGCGGCGTGATTCATAAGGTTGTTGATGCTGCCGGGCACGTCGCCGTCGCTGTCGATGCGGTAGCGCATGCCAAAGAACAGGCCAATCAGCATCAGCCATATCGTGGCACCCCAGGCAAACAGCGCGACGATGGGGATCAGGATGGGGATGTTGAGGATGATCGCATCGCGGCGCGTGGCGATAAACTTGGTGTCCAGGCTCAGGCGGAAGAGCTTTTTGAGATACTCCCACATGCTGTCCATCTTCTTGGAGAAGTCGGTCTTTTCGCTCGACTTTTCGTAGGCGGCCTGCGCGGCGACCATTTCGGCCGAGGGCTCGTCGACCGGCACGGACTCGGTGGCGGCGTGCGCCGACGTGGTCTGGGTCTTGCCTTGCGACTCGAGCCAAATGATGGCATCCAGAACGTTGCCGTCGGCAGCGTCGAGCGCGGCCTTGGCATCGGTGTAGCTCACATTGCACTTGGTGCGGATGGTTTCAACTTTTTCGAGGTCGTCCATGACCTGTCCTTTCGTTCGATGGGCGCGACGCCGGGCGATCTGCCCGGGCGCGAGCGTTGCGTTCGGCGGCCTGCGTGGCGCCGCCCCGCCCTTGGTCGAACTCTATAGTGCAGGTTATAGATTAAGCGATTCTTGAGCCAAGATTAATGTTGGATGAGTTTTTGGGTGGCGGTGAGGAAGGGAGAGGTGCCCTTCTAGGTGGCTAGCGACGAGGTCTAATACTTTTCCCGAGAAGTGAACGAGCTAAATCGGACCCCCGAAGCATCGACACTTTAGAGGTGCCGTTTCCTGCGGTTTCGGTGCTGGAATCCTGCGATTTTGCCGACGAAAAATGTGGATGCTTCAGGGGTCCAAAAACAGACGTTCACTTCGCGGAAAAGTATTAGACCTCGATAGCGGGGGATGGGGCGCCGGTAGCAAGCCGGCGGCAGGATTAGTTCCTGTCGCCGGCTTAAGTCGTTTCTACTGCCTATGCGCTACTCGCAGGCTTGGTCGACCACCTGGGTGACGGCCTTTTTTGCGGCTTCGAGGTCGCGCTGGGCTTGGGCGACAGCGGCCTCGGCTTGTTTCTTTGCCCCTACGACCTCGGCAAAGCGATTGATGGATTCACTGTACTCGCGCGTACGCGGGTCAAGCGCCGGCGGGACTTCGATCTCAAACAGGTCGGAGGGGCGGATGGCACGGATGCTGGCTGCTTCAGTTAATGCTTGAATCAGCTTTGCCCCGTGGCCTTCGGTAAGGTATCCAACGATTATCTCCGAAAACACCACGCGCTCCTCTTCGGTCATCGTTTGGAACGACGGGCGAATGACGGTGGTGTTATGCGAAGCAACCAGATGCTGCTTGGCGTCATCGGCGCTGACGACGAGCAGATTGGACGCGCCGTAGCGACCCAACATGCGCGGCATGACGATATCTCCAGCGCGGAGCTCGTAGCGATCGAGGATGCCGGGGTCTACCTTTACGAATTTAGAATCCGAACCATTTTGATCATCTGCAGCGCCTACAGGCAGAAGATTACCGTCCTGAAAATCCTGAGATGAGATCCGGCGCACCTCGAATGCGTCAACGTCGTTCGACGTCGTGCTCTCGCGGGGCATGAACGGCGCTACTCGCGTAAAAGAGTCACCGAGTGTGGCGCTGTAGTTTCGAGTGATGGCGATGAGGCTGATTTTGCCTTTTGAGAGAGGGGCGTGGTGTTGGAGCAACTCTCGTGTAGCGAAAACGGACGTTTCGATGGGCGTCGATCTGGGCGTATTTGTATCAATGCGAGCCCAGTCGGGCGAGACGGTAAAAGAGGCGTCTGAATAATACAATCTCCTAGCCACATACTGAAAGCGCGGTCCGGATTCGATTACGCTGCGAAATGCTACGCTGCGATTTCCCGTAGACATTATGAGAAGCGCGCTCGTCATGCGGCGCGTGGGTTCGGAAAACGGTAAATAAACGATGCCCTCGATGAGCCCTTCGCGTATCAAAATCGTGCGTGCCTGCTCAGCTTTATCAAGTAAATCGGCGGGAAGCACCACGGCTGCTTGAGTGCGGCCCGAAAGGGCGAGAGCATACAGGCACCAAATAAAAGGACCCCAGTCGCAAAAATCAAGGTA
>CABSBA010000065.1 GCA_902475825.1 uncultured Collinsella sp.
CCTTATGATCTGTGCAATCGCACATATCAGCTCCTTTAATCTTAGCTGGGGTCGGGCGGCTTGGCTTTATTCGCTACTGCGGACAGTCCTGCGCAAGACGAAGGCCACATTAAGTGGCCTTCTTTGCGTGCGGAACTTGTAGCGAACAAAGCCAAGCCGACCGACCCTAAGGTTAACTTGACTGATGATAGCAAATACAACAAGCGAGATGCCTGCGACTTGCATGCATCTCGCTTTATCTAAATAACGTGGTTGATACTCAACCGCTATTTGTTAATCGTCCTAGCATGGACGGGTCGCTCAGGTGCCCCAGGTCGCCGCGAAAGAGGAGCGACGCGTACTTTGGTACGCGAGCGACGGTTTGAACGGCAAGGTGCGGTGCTTAGGAAAGCCGCTTAGCGGTAGGAAACGCTCTGCTGGGAGTCCTTGACGACTACGTCGTGGGCGCCGCCTTCGACGATCGAGGTCGAGCTCACCAGGGTCAGGCGTGCCTTTTCCTGAAGCTCGGGGATCGAGAGGGCACCGCAGTTGCACATCGTGGACTTGACCTTGTAGAGCGTGCCGCCCACGCCGTCCTTGAGGGAGCCGGCATAGGGAACATAGGAGTCGACACCCTCGACAAAGCTGAGCTTCGCGGCGCCGCCCAGGTCGTAGCGCTGCCAGTTGCGGGCACGCGCAGAACCCTCGCCCCAGTACTCCTTCATGTACTGACCGTTCACGTTGACGCGCTCAGTCGGGCTCTCATCAAAGCGGGCGAAGTAGCGGCCCAGCATCATAAAGTCGGCGCCCATGGCAAGGGCGAGCGTCATGTGGTAGTCGTAGACGATGCCGCCGTCGGAGCACACGGGCACGTAGACGCCGGTCTCCTCGTAGTACTCGTCGCGAGCGCGGCAGACGTCGATCAGCGCGGTGGCCTGGCCACGGCCGATGCCCTTGGTCTCACGGGTGATGCAGATAGAACCGCCGCCGATACCGACCTTGATGAAGTCGGCACCGCAGTCGGCCAAAAAGCGGAAGCCCTCGGCGTCGACGACGTTACCGGCACCGACCTTGACGTCCTCGCCGTAGTTGGCGCGAATCCACTCGATGGTGCGCTTCTGCCACTCGCTGAAGCCCTCGGAAGAGTCGATGCACAGAACATCGGCGCCGGCCTCGATGAGCAGCGGCACGCGCTCGGCATAGTCGCGGGTGTTGATACCAGCGCCGACCATGTAGCGCTTTTCGCCGTCGAGCAGCTCGCTGGGGTTGGTCTTGTGGCTGTCATAGTCCTTGCGGAAGACGATTCCCATCAGGTGATCGTTGTCGTCGACGATGGGCAGAGCGTTGAGCTTGTTGTCCCAGATGACGTCGTTGGCAACCTTAAGGCTGATGTTCTTGTCGCCCACGATGAGCTGCTCACGCGGGGTCATGAACTCGGAGACCTTCGTCTGATGGTCATCGCGGCTGGGGCGGTAGTCACGGCTGGTGACGATGCCCAGGAGCTTACCCTTGGGGGTGCCGTCGTCGGTGACCGGCATGGTGGAGTGACCGGTCTTCTCCTTGAGCTCGATGACCTGCTCCATGGTCATGTCGGGGGTCAGCGTGGAATCGGACTGAACGAAGCCGGCCTTGTGATCCTTGACGGCCTTGACCATGGCGGCCTCGGACTCGGCGCTCTGGGAACCGTAAATGAAGGACAAGCCGCCCTCGGTAGCAAGCGCGACACCCATGTCGACGCCCGAGACGGACTGCATGATGGCGGAAACCATGGGGATGTTCAGGGTGATTGCCGGCTTCTCACCGCGCTTAAAGCGGGTCAGCGGCGTCTTAAGAGAGACGTTGTTAGGAATGCACTGCGAGGACGAATAGCCAGGGACCAGCAGATACTCCGAAAACGTGTGGGACTCACCGGGAAAGAACGTAGCCATGTTTCTCCTTTTTCCATGCGACCGGTCGGCTGCAGGCCTCGTAGGACCCAGCCCAACCTTGGGCGCCCAATACTGGGGAAGTATCTTAACGCACTTTGACTGCTACAATGCATGATTTAAGAAGAGCACACGAGGGTTTGACGCAGGCTTTGCGTTTGCCCAGCAAACACTTTAGCGGGGAGACGTGGAGCACATGGAGTACAAGACGACGGCAAAGTTGGTCATTCAAGCGTGCGACAAGGATTTGCCGGGCGTGTTTGGTCACGGCTGCGTTTTGCTACTGCAGGGTATTGCCCGCGAGCACTCGCTCAACCGTGCCGCCAAGAGCATGGGCATGGCGTATTCCAAGGCCTGGCGCATCGTAAACGAGGCCGAAGGCCAGCTGGGATGCAAACTCATCGAGCGCGACGGCGCCCGCGGATCCACGCTCACCCCCGCCGGCGAGCGAGCCATAGCAGTCTACGAGGAGCTGCAGGCCGATATCAACAACGTCATCGTCACCAAAGCCAACGACCTCATCGCCAGCATCAAAAAGTAGCCAATTTTGGACAGGGCTTTATAGCCACACAACCCATTCTCATAAGTTGCGGTGAAATAGGGACTGTTTATGCGATTAAAGCCGTAAAACAATCCCTATTTCACCGCAACTTATGAGGAGCTAGTTGCCTTAGCTAGTTGCGGAGGGCATTATCTAGGGTGGCGGCCACGATCAAGGGATCGTCGGTGCCGGCGAAGAGACGGATGGTGCTCCCCTGCTTGCCGCGTGGGGCCGAAAGGCGCGTCGTTGCGCCGCCGGCGGGCGATGTACGAAACTCCCCCGGCAAAGCGTCGAACAGCTCTCCCGCGCTACGCTCAATAAGGTCAAATTCAACTGCCGGGCCAAAGCCGTGCTCGAGGATTCCCGTTGCAACCACATGGTCGGGATGCGAGCTCAGTCCGGGATAGCGCACGTTGCGCACCATCTCGTTAGCCGCCAGATACTCGGCCAGCGCACGGGCGCGGTCGAAATGTGCCTGCATGCGGGCGTCGAGCGAGGAAAGCCCGCGCTCCAGCACGTCGGCCTCCTCGGTAGAAAGGTCGAGCGCCAAAGCACCACAGCCCGCAAACAACGCATGTGCGCACTCGGCAGCAGCATCCACACGATGGCGCTTGAGCTGCGAGCGCGCAACCGAAGCTGCGACGAGCTTGCGCGGAGCCCTACCGGCGCAAACACGGTCGAGTGCCTCAAGCGACAGAACGGCACCCAAACGCAGCGGATCGCACCCAAAGACACCAGCCACCGTGTTATCCACCACGAGCAGCGCGCGGGCATCGCGAGCCGCGCGACCCAGGGCGCGAAGATCGGGCACGCGCAGACCAAACCCGCCGATGGAGTTGACAAACCACCACAGGTGCGGCCCCTCGGCATCAAACGAAGTATCAAAGCCCTTGGACGAGGCAGTAAACGCATCGGCAGACGGTGAGCCCACGAGCACAACGTCGCAGGCATCAAAGCCGTGCGCAAACGCATCGGCAAAGTCGTCCGCAAAGGCCACCAGGCGGTCACCGGGACGCACGATTCCCAGCAGCGACAGCGCTGCTGGCACATGCGAGGCCGCAAGCAACCGCGCCTCACGCGCGCCGGTCCTCAAAGCCCAGGCCTCTTCTAGCTGCTGTACGCCCATACGGCACCGTCCCTTCAAAACAAAAACCCACGATGCGGGTGTTCCCCGCATCGTGGGCAACGGCTGCAGTATAGCGCCGACATGCGACGAATCGCCTAGATCTTGAGCGTGTGATAGGTCACGCTCGCACCCGGGGCGTCAACGGTCACGCCATAGGCCTCAGGATAGATGCGCGTCGAGAACACAAGCGCGCCATCGTTCACAAACACCTCGACCGACGAGACATCGCCGACAATGCGCACGTTACGAACCTCGTCGACGGGCTCCCAACGCACGGTGCGACCGCAGCCGGCAGAAGCGCGACCTTCATCGGTAAATCGCATCTCAAAGCGCGCGGGCAGCTCGCGCTCGGCGGGCACAAACGCCAGCTTCAGCTCGCCATCAACGGTCGCGGTAAATGCGCCGTCGATACCGCTAGAAATAACGTCAAAGCAGGTATCGCCGGCAACCTCCAACGAGCCCTCCCCCACACGCACCGAGGCATAATGGCGCTCGATCTCACGCGCCGGATGCTGCAGCACCACGCCGCCGTCACCGGCCGTAAGCTCGCGCGGCACCGTCATGCAGTGCTGCCAGCCGCACACCACGGTGGGATCGTTGCCATAGGTCGGCTCATCGGGCATGCCCATCCAGCCGATCAGAATGTGGCGACCGTCCTCGGCCGTGAACTCCTGCGGAGCATAGAAGTCAAAACCGGCGTCCCACAGGCGGAACTCGCCCAGCTCATAGGTACCGTCACCACCGGTAATGTCGCCCGTTACAGGCATGTAGCCAGCAGCGTATACGTTGCCGCGGTCCCAACGACCGCCCTCGAGCCCCTGAGGAGAGAAGGACAGCCACTTCATCGGCACACCATCATCGGCCTCAAGCTCAAGGTATCCCGGGCACTCCCACATAAAGCCAAAACGCTTGGGCGTAGACACACGGCTCTCGAGCTCCCAGTTCAGCATATCCGCCGAACCGTACACCAGGATCTCACCCACATCGCGCCCGGCACCCTCGCCGTGCATGGCGCAAAATCGACTATCGACATGCGGACCATCCACGCGACGACGCGCGCCCAGCACCATATGGTAACGCCCATCGTCATCGCGCCACACCTTGGGATCGCGCACGTGGCAGGTCAAATCCTCGGGATAATCCTCGGACGCCAGCACCACACGCTTTTGGCTGAACTCCCGACCGGCAAGGCCATCAACGCTCTCGACATAAACGGTATCGGCACGACGGCCGGTATTGACGTAGTCGTACGTACCGTCCGCATCGGAAAGCTTCACGTTGCCTGTGTACAGCACGCGAATGCGGCCGTCTTCGGCAAGCGCGGAGCCCGAATACACGCCGTGACAATCGAACGGCTCGTCGGGCAGCAGCGGGACGCCAACGTAGTCCCACGTCATAAGGTCACGGCTCGTCGCATGGCCCCACATCTTGACGCCGCCGTTCACATCAAACGGGGCATACTGAAAGTACGCGTGAAATACGCCATCTGCCTGGCAAAGACCGTTGGGGTCGTTGAGCCAGCCCGCCGGCGGCATAATATGAAAGCGCTGACCATACGCGCCATGACCGCACTCAGAGGCGGTGTCAACAGCGGCGACCAGCTGTGCAAGATCGCGCCCAAGGGCATTAGACATATCAAAGTCCTAACGGATCGAAAGTTACAAGGCGCCAGAGATCGACACCAGATACGGGAAACGCCCGCGAGCATACAACCCGCGGGCATTCCCCCAATCAAAAGCTCTTAGGCCTGCTCGGAAGCCTTGGGCTCGTCCTTGTACAGGACAAACGAGACGCCAAAGGAAACCAGCGCGGCGACCGCAAACATGATCGCGTACTGCACGGGTTGGGCCAGGCACAGCAGGATACCGAAGATACCGGTAACGCCCGTGCCGGAAGCAGCAAGCGAGGTGAGCGCGCAGACCAGGGCACCGCAACCGCCGCCGATGCAGCCGGCGATGAAGGGCTTAAAGAAACGCAGATTCACGCCGAAGATGGCAGGCTCGGTAATGCCCATAAAGGCGGACAGAGCCGAAGGAAGCGCCAGGCCCTTGATCTTGGCATCGCGGGTTTTAAAGGCAACGGCAAGCGCTGCGCCACCTTGGGCGATATTGGCAGCACTGGCGATAGGCAGCCAGTAGGTCACGCCGTACTGGGCGAGCTGGCCCAGGTCGATGGCGGTGTACATCTGGTGGATACCGGTAACGACCGTGGGGGCATAGAACAGGCCGACGATAAAGGAACCGATGCCGAAGGGCAGGGTCAGCAGGGCCTGGATCAGACCGAGGATGGCGTTCTCGGCCCACACGAAGATGGGGCCGACGGCAACGAGCGTCACAAGCACGGTCACGAACACTGAGACGAGCGGGGTCACAAAGAGGTCGAACATCTCGGGAACGATCTTGTGCAGGCGCTTCTCGAGGAAGGCCAGAATGGCGCAGGCGATAACGATGGGGATCACATGGCCCTGATAGCCGACCCACTCAAAGCTGTACACGCCGGGAATGACGGTGACCATGGCCTGCACGCCCTCGGAGGCAACCGTGTAGGCGCTCTGCAGCGAGGAGTTGATGAACGCACCGCCGACGACGGCACCCAGGTACGGGTTGGCGCCAAAGGCCTTAGCCGCGGAGTAGCCGATTAGGATCTGCAGAATGCCAAAGGACGTTCCCGAGACCAGGTCGGCAATCTTGTAGATAAAGTTATTGGTGTCGAGCGCGATAAAGCCGTTGGAGGCCATAAAGTTGAGGGCACTCATAATGCCCAGCAGCAGGCCCGAAGCCACGATGGCGGGGATGATGGGGACAAAGACATCGCCGAGCACCTTAATGGCACGCATAAAGATGTTCTGCTGCTGCGCCGCGGCCTCCTTGACCTCGGCCTTGGTGGCAGCCTCGACGCCGCTGAGCGCAATGAACTCGTCGTAGACCTTATTGACGGTGCCAGTGCCAAAAATAATCTGGAGCTGGCCCTGGGCCTCAAAGACGCCCTTAGCGCCGTCGATATTCTCGAGGGCCTCCTTGTCAACCTTGGCGTTATCGGCAATCACCAGGCGCAGACGCGTGGCGCAGTGTGCAGCCGAAACAACGTTGTCGGCGCCACCGATGTTGTCGAGCACCTCTTGGGCTGATTTGCGGTAGTCCATGACTTCCCTTTCCTCCAACGGGCGCATGTGCACCCGGCCATCTTTGACACTTAAACTGTAATCGTTTTCAGTTTCATATGACTGCAATCGTTTTCATATAACGGTGAACGGTAGGAAAAAGCCGGTGAGGCAGGCAGACGTGCCCAAAGCCTAGACATTCATAAGCTGATGGCCGAGCTTGAGCGTCTTGAGACCGCTCTCCCCCTCAACGCCATCGAGCGTGTTGAGCAACATATTGGTCGCCTCGACGCCACTGGTCAGGTAGCCATAATGCACGGTGGGAATGCCGCCCGTCAGCGCGCGCAAAAACGCATTGTCGCCAAAACCGCTCACGCGGTGTATACCCTCGCCCATGCCGCGAACCTCATTGATGGCACGCAGCGCGCCCGCCGCCATGGTGTCGGTCGCGCAGGCGATAAACGAAACATCGGGAGCGACGGAAAGCAGTTCACGCGCCGCACCATAGCCCGAGTCGAGCGTAAAGGACCCCTGGCGAATCAGGCTCGGATCAAGCGCCACGCCCGCGGCGCGCAAGCCAGCCTCAAAACCGCGACGGCGGTCATAACCGGCCGCGCGGTCCCCCTCGGTAACTCCAATATAGGCAATCTTGCCGTCAACGCGACCCGCAAGCGCATGGCCCAGCTCAAAGGCGGCCTCGTAATCGTCGTGATAGACGCACGCCGCGCCCTCAACATTCTGGCCGATCAGCACGATCGGCACGCGGCACGATTCAATCGCCCGACGGTGCTCGTCGGTGATCATGGTTGCCACCAGCACAATGCCGTCAACCGGGTGGTTTTGAAATAAATCGAGGTATTCGAGCTCGCGATCTGGGACGTTATCGGTATTGGCAAGCAGCATCTGGTAGCCACGGCGACCGAGCACCTGGCCAATGCCGGCGGTAATGCGGCTCACGGATTCCGAGTTGATCTTGGGCACGATGACGCCGATGAGCTTGGTGGAACCGGTGCGCAGCGCGCGAGCCTGGCTAGACCGCACGTATCCGGTCAGCTCAATCGCCTGCTTAATGCGCTCGGCCTTGTCCGCCGATATGTAGCCACCGTTGAGGTAGCGCGAGACGGCGGCGCTCGAAACGCCGGCCAGCTCGGCCACATCTTTCATCTTTACCACGAGTACCCCTGTCGTTGAAATCGCTTTCACCATGATACCTGTGCGAGCGACCGCATGACGCAGTGATTGCATGATAGAGAAACGCGTGGAAACTAATGAGTCACTTGAGACGTGTCTGGTGATAAGCACTTCGCAGCCAGTTTTACCAGACGAGAATCACCCTGGCTGCATAATCGAAGAATACGCCCATGCAAAGATTGACCTGAGCAGAGCCTCGCGGACGTTTCCTGGAAGGCCTCGGTGCCGAGCCTCGAAGAGTCGCAAG
>CABSBA010000066.1 GCA_902475825.1 uncultured Collinsella sp.
CCACCAAGCTGCAGACCGAGCTCGGCTGGAGGCCCACGCACACCGACTTCGCCGAGGGCCTGAAGGCCACCATCGACTGGTACGTCGCCAACGAGTCCTGGTGGCGCCCGGCCAAGGAGGCCACCGAGGCCAGGTACAGGGCTCAGGGCCAGTAGGCCGCCCGAGTGCCCTTACGGGGCGCCCTGGGCGGACCGCAGGGCATGGGGATGATCCTGCGGCCCGCCCGGGGCGCCCGCAACCACCGTATCGTCGATAGGAGCTTTTCCCACATGGCAGACATCGCATTCGAGAAGGACCTCTCCGTCACCGAGACCGGCATCGGGGGCCTCAAGGTCGTCGACCTGGCCGTCCACGGCGACTCGCGCGGCTGGTTCAAGGAGAACTGGCAGCGCGCCAAGATGACCTCTCTTGGCATCCCCGACCTCAAGGTCGTCCAGAACAACGTCTCCTACAACGAGAAGAGGGGCGTCACGCGCGGCATCCACGCGGAGCCCTGGGACAAGTTCATCTCCGTCGCCCGCGGCAGCGTCTTCGGCGCCTGGGTGGACCTGCGCGAGGGCAGCGCCACCTACGGGAAGGTCTACACCTGCACGCTCGACCCGAGCAGGGCCATCTACGTCCCGCGCGGCGTGGGCAACTCCTTCCAGGCCCTGGAGGACGGCACCGCCTACACCTACCTGGTGGACGCCCACTGGTCGCTGGAGCTCAAGAGGACCTACACCTTCGTTAACCTCGCCGACCCCGAGCTCGCCATCGAGTGGCCGATCCCGCTCGACCAGGCCACCGTCTCCGAGGCGGACAAAAACCACCCGATGCTGAAGGACGTCGTCCCGATGGCGCCCAGGAGGACGCTCGTCACCGGCTGCAACGGGCAGCTGGGCCATGCGGTGCGCGCGCTGGCCGAGGAGCGCGGCGTCGCCAAGGGCTTCGACTTCTGCGACATCGACACCTTCGACATGTCCGACCCGGATGCCTACGCACAGTACGACTGGTCGCTCTACGGCACCGTGATCAACTGCGGCGCCTACACTGCCGTGGATAAAGCGGAGACCCCCGAGGGCCGCGTGGCCGCCTGGAAGGCCAACGCGACCGGCCCGGCCCTCCTCGCCCGCACCTGCGCCGAGCACGGGATCACGCTGGTCCACGTGTCCTCCGACTACGTCTTCGACGGCGCCGCCGAGGTGCATGGCGAGGAGGAGCCCCTCAGCCCGCTGTCCGTCTACGGCCAGACCAAGGCCGCAGGCGACGTCGCCGTGGCCGGGTGCCCGCGCCACTACATCATGCGCAGCTCCTGGGTCATCGGCGAGGGGCACAACTTCGTCAAGACGATGAAGGGCCTCTCCGACCGCGTCGCCGACCCCGAGGACAAGCTGGAACAGGTCACTGTGGTCGACGACCAGCTGGGCCGCCTGACCTTCACGCGCGACATGGCCGAGGCCATCTTCCACGTGCTGGACGCGAAGGCCCCCTACGGCACCTATAACTGCACCGGCTCCGGCGCCGTCAAGTCTTGGGCCGACATCGCCCGTGCCGTCTTCGAGGCCGCCAACGGCAACGGCGACAAAGTGGTCCCGCTTGCCACCGCCGACTACTACGCGAGCGCCGAGGACCCCATCGCCCCTCGCCCGGTCCACTCAGCGCTCGACCTGTCCAGGCTCGAGTCGGTCGGCTTCCGCATGCCCGACTGGGAGGAAGAGCTGGGGGAGTACCTCAAGACGCTCTAGCCGCTGTTATTGAATTGACGAGAGCAAAAGCCGCCGTTCTTAACGGCGGCTTTTCTTGTTTCTGGCGAATAGCCCCGCTGTAACAAGGGCAACGGCGGTCGCCAAACTCACCGCAAGCCCCGCAAATGCGCCCGGGGTCCTATAGCTCATTACGATCTTATTCGTGCCTTTCTGCACGCTCAAGCATGACAAGCCCTTATCGGCGGCGGGCGCCAGCTCTGCGGCGGTGCCGTTTACCGTTACGTTCCAGCCCTCATCGTACGGAACGCTCAGCAGCAGGTTGCCGTCATCCTTGGCGGTATACTCGCCTTCGATCCTTCCGTCCTCAAAAACCGTCGGAATAAACTCGCTCGTCTTAAACTCGTTAATGATCTGTTTGAAAACGTCCAGATTGAGGGCGTAAAAGACCGGTTCATTGTTTTGGGGCATGTCTGTATAGCCCTCTGCGACTCCGATTGACACCGTATGCTGGCTCGGGGCGTCCGATGTATCCGCAACCTGGCGGATATTATTGTCGAATCTCCAGGCCTCGTTTTCAATCGTTTTCTGGTCGATGGTAAGGGCGACGGGCCAATAGCTGCCGGCAGTCGCATCTTTGTTGATGTAGAGATATCCGATGGAACCCGACGGCACGGTGACGTTCCACTGCCTTAAGTTCTCGTCATCTTCCGTGTTCGTGGCCTCGATTTTGGTATAGAGCTTTACCTCGCGGCCTAGGATTTTGCTGTAGAGGTCGTTTTGCTTTTCGAAGGGGTTCTCGATCTTCAGCGTGCTGTTTTGGATATCGCTTGAGGCTGCGACGCCAATGCTGAGCGCATAGGGGTTCTCGTACACCGCGCTTGTGGAGTCCGCCTGATTCGTCTTGGCCGAAACGTATCCCGCAGGTGCGTTCTCGGGTATGGCATACTTGACTCCCAGTAAGGCATCGACGGCAAGAATGGGCTCTGCATAACGGGTCGAAAACTCGCCGACACTGCTGTATCCAAGGGAGTTGAGCAGTGCAATTGCCTGCGGGTTGTTTGCCGATGAATATGAAGACAGTTGGTTGTATCCAAGCGCCAGGCCTTCGTTGAGGGCAGCGCTATCGGCGCGCGTGATCGTACGGTCGATGCGGTAGAAAGACGCCGAATCCCGGCCTTGAATGGCTGTGATCGTGTTGGTTGCGGTGGCGACATAGGCGCTGTTGGCTTCTTCGGAATAGCCTGTGTACAGCTGGTTCCACATAACATGGGCGTTGGCAAATAGTTCAATTGCCGTGAGCGCCAGGAGCGGCATGATGATGGCCGGACGATGGGCTCGACGTAATGTTGGCCGCTCATTGAGTTTCTGCAACGCGTATCCTGCGGCCCACAACGCAAAGAAGCTAAGCAAAAAAGCTGTGCGCGAGTAGAAGCCGTTAGGAACGCGCATGCCGCACCAGATGTACTCGAGCGGGCTCAAAACGGAGCTTGCGACCAGGGTTATCGTGACGACGAGTGTTGCGATACGCGTCTTGATTGAAACCGTGCGGTTAACCAGCAGGCTCAACGCAAGCAGCATCATGATGATGCCGCAATGGAACTGCGGTGTGCTATCGTTGTTTACCCACATGCAGGGAAGAAAGCCCCTGATAAGCGACTTGAGGCTGGTTTTAAGTAGGGGGCCGAGTGCCAGAACGGGACCGCCCTTGGACATGGCAAGGATGGTCGGCAAAAAGGTCCATGCGGACAGGAGCAGTCCAAGCGCGATACCCCCGGCGAATCGCAGGGCTCGATCGAGCATGAGCTTCAAGCTAAATCCTTCTTCTGTTACACAATCGATAAATTCGACCAATACGAAGATGCAGAGGAACAGGATGCTGATGTAGGCCGTATACCAGCAGAACATGACATTGAGCGCCGTTGCGATGACGAGGCGGGTCATGCGCTGCTTGCGGATGAGTTCGTAGCATCCGTAGGCGCAGATGGGCAGCAGGATGAGGCAATCGATCCAGAGCGGGTTGCGCAGGTTGCTGATGGTCCAGCTGCAAAATGTGAACGAGAGGGAAAGCAGGAATGCTGCGGGCTTGGGTAGGCCAAAGCGCTTTTGCAGGAACCAGGCGCTGCTGATGTGGATACAGCCGAGCTTGAGCGCGGTGATAACAAACACAAAGAGCGTCAGCTTGTCTTGAGGAAACAGTACGCAGAGCAGGTTAAAGGGGCTGGCGAGATAGTAGCTATAGAGCCCCCACGTGTTCATGCCCAGTCCCTGAGAAAAGGAGTAGCGAAGATTCTCCTCGCCCAAAAGGACGCGCCGGAACCAAGCAAAGAAGTCGATGTACTGGTACTTGAGGTCGCTAGCGAGAAACGAGTTGTCGCCAAAGGGGTAGACGTGCCCCGCCGCTGCAAGTGCGACAAAGAGCGCGACGGTAAACGCAAAGCAGGCAGCATAGAATGCTACATTCTTGAACGTGCATTTATTGGACCGTTTCATCAGATTCCTCGTTGGATTCTCGAATGATATAGATGGGACGTCGTTTGGTTTCCAAGTAGGCTTTTGCCAAGTATTCACCGATGATTCCTAAGCACAGAAGCTGCATGCCGCCAAACAGCGTTATGAGGCAGGCGAGCGACGGCCATCCGCCGACGGGGTCACCCCAAACGAGTGTTTTGACCAGGATGACGACGAATCCCAGAATGGCGATGAGGCAGAAAACGATACCCGTGAGAGCGGCGAGGGATAGCGGCGCCGTGGAAAACGCGACGATGCCGTCGATGGAGTAGATGAGCAGCGACCAAAAGCTCCACTTGGTCTCGCCGGCTACGCGGTTGACGTTTACGTAGGGGAGCCATTTAGTCTTGAAGCCGACCCAGCCGTAAATGCCCTTGGAGAATCGGTTATATTCGCCCATGGAGACGATGGCGTTAACCATGGGGCGCTTCATGAGCCTAAAGTCGCGAGCGCCGTCGACGATGTCCGCGTTGGAAATGCGGTTGATGATCTTGTAGAACATGCGGGCGAAGAACGACCTGATTGGAGGCTCCCCTTTGCGGGTGGTCCTGCGCGTAGCGACGTTGTCGTAGTCTTCGGTTCGCAAGATCTCGTACATCTGCGGCAGCAGCGAGGGCGGGTCCTGCATGTCGGCGTCCATGGTGGCGACATAGTCACCCTTTGCATGTTGGAGTCCGGCAAACAGTGCCGCCTCCTTGCCAAAGTTGCGCGAGAAAGAGTGCCATCGGATGGCGTATGGATGCGCCGCCGCAGCTTCTGCTTTCATGACGGAAAGCGTTTTGTCTGCCGAACCGTCATCGATGAGGACGGCTTCAAAGGAGATGCAGGGGTCTTGCTGGGTCATGATGCGAACGACGCCATCGAGCTCTTTAAGAAAGATCGGAAGCGATTCCTGCTCGTTATAGCACGGCACGACAATGGAGATGAGCGGCATGGTGGTTTACCTCTCGTTTGGATTGGAAGTAGGGTGGCCGGGCTGGTCGTCGTAGGCGTATTTGCTGTACACGTTGACCTCCCACTGCTTTTTTTCGACCTTTGCTACCGAATCCAGGATGAATCCGGTTGCAAGGCTCAGACTGCACAGGAACATAAACGACGCGGCGAGCATGGCGGTGGGGAAGCGCGGAACGAGGCCGGTCTGGAAATACTCGACAACTATGGGCATGCCCAGGGCGAGGCCGATCACCGCAAACAGAAGCGCGACGAGGCTGAAGAACTTCAGCGGGCGGTAGTCCTTGAACAGCGTTCCGATCATCGCAACGACTTTAATGCCGTCGCTCACGGTATTGAGCTTAGACTCGGATCCTTCGGGACGATCGCGGTACTCAATGGGCACGTCCTTGATACGCCAGCGGTGATCGACGGCATGGATGGATAGTTCGGTTTCGATCTGAAATCCCTCGGAAAGCACGGGGAACGTTTTGACAAAGGGACGGCTCATGGCGCGGTAGCCGGTCATGACGTCATCGAAGCTGTAGCCATAGATCCACTTGATCATGGCTCGAACTAGGTTGTTGCCAAAACCATGGAAGGCTCGCTTGTTTTCCTCGGCATAGGTCCCATTGGAAAGGCGGTCGCCTACGGTCATGTCGGCCGTGCCGTTAAGGATGGGCTCGCAGAGGGCTTTGGCCGCCTCGGCGGGGTAGGTGTCGTCTCCGTCGACCATCAGGTAGCAATCGGCGTCGATATCGCGAAACATCTGGCGGCACACGTTGCCCTTTCCCTGGCGGGGCTCAAAGCGGACCGTGGCGCCGTGCTCGGTAGCGATGCGTGAGGTATCGTCCGATGAGTTGTTGTCGTAGACATAGACCGTCGCTTGCGGAAGCTCGCGGTGAAAGTCGTCGATGACCTTACCAATCGTGAGCGCTTCGTTGTAGCAAGGGATGATGACGGCGATGGATTCAGAATTCACTTAATGCTCCTTATACATTCAATCCTAGAAAGTATAGCCGTTTGGGCCTGGCATCCTAAGATGTGGGTTAGTTCTCCAGTTTTGTTGCGCGAATCGTTTGCATGGCCGTCGGGTCTATACTGTTCGTTTGTCAACGATTACGAGTAAAGGAGTTGCATCCGTGTCGGATCAGACAAAGCAACAAGAAACTCGCAGTCTGCCTGCGACGTTTGCTAAGAACGAATTTGAGAAGGACGCGTTTATCCTTCGTCAGCTGGTTACCAAGGATTTTAAGATCAAGTATCGCCGTAGCGTTCTGGGCGTCGCATGGTCGGTGCTCAACCCGCTGCTGATGATGATCGTCATGGCCATCGTGTTCTCGACGATTTTTGGCCAGGGCCGCAATGGCTCAATGACGCCCGAGATGTACCCGCTGTACTTGATCGTGGGTAACATTACCTTTGCCGTCATGTCTGAGTCTACTAACCAGGCCCTGACGTCGATCGTGGGCGCTGCCCCTCTGCTCAAGAAGGTTAAGGTGCACCGCTGGGTTTTCCCGGTGCAGAAGGTGCTCTTCTCGCTGGTCAACTTTGCCTTCTCGCTGGTCGCCGTCGCCATCGTCATGCTGTGGTTCCACGTTATGCCTTCTTGGCACCTCATTCTGCTGCCGGTTTGCCTGCTGCTGCTTATGTGCTTCTGCATGGGTCTGGGCATGATGCTCTCTGCTCTTACGGTCTTTTTCCGCGACGTTATGCATCTATGGAGCGTCGTCATTACGGCGTGGACTTACATTACGCCCATCTTCTGGACGACTGACTTCGTTGCGCAAATGCCGCATCTCGTGCGCATTCTGGTCTATGCGAACCCCATGTACAACTATCTGCAGTTTATGCGCGACATCTTCCTGTTCCAGACTACGCCCTCGCTTATGACGTTTGGTATGTGCGTCGCTTGGGCGGTCCTTGCTCTTGCCGTTGGCTACACCGTGTTCCATAAGTCCGAGCGCAAGTTCATCCTCTACATCTAAGGAGTGCTGTGATGACTGAATCTGTTGTTGATTACAGCGAGCAGCCTCTGGCTGTCGAGGTCGACGACGTCACCATGATCTTTAACATGGCGTCCGAGTCGCTGACCAACCTCAAGGAGTACTTCATCAAGCTTGCCAAGCACGAACTGTTCTTTGAGGAGTTTAGGGCGCTCAAGCATATCTCGTTTGATATTCATCGTGGCGAGGTCGTGGGCCTGGTCGGCACCAATGGCTCCGGCAAGTCCACGATGCTCAAGATTATCGCTGGCGTGCTTGAGCCTAGCGAGGGCAGCGTTAAGGTGCACGGTAACATCGCGCCGTTGATTGAGCTTGGTGCCGGCTTTGACCCCGAGCTGACTGCCCGCGAGAACATCTATCTGAACGGCGCCCTGCTCGGCTATACCAAGGAGTTCATCGACGCCAACTTTGACGGCATTATTGAGTTTGCCGAGCTGCAGAACTTTGTCGATATGCCGCTTAAGAACTTCTCCTCGGGCATGGTGGCGCGTATCGCCTTTGCAATCGCAACGATTACCGAGCCCGATATTCTGATCGTTGACGAGACGCTGTCCGTCGGTGACGTGTTCTTCCAGCAGAAGTGCGAGGACCGTATCCAGCACTTTATCCAGAGCGGCGACGTGACGGTTCTGTTCGTTTCGCACTCCATGGAGCAGGTTGAGCGCATCTGCCAGCGTGCCGTTTGGATTGAGAAGGGTGACCTTCGCATGGATGGCCCGGTCGATGAGGTTTGTAAGGCGTATCGCGAGCAGTTCAACTAGGTTATAATTACTTGCGCCTGACAGGCTTGCGCTTGCTTGGGCGTGCGGTTATTTGCTCCATTAGCTCAGTTGGATAGAGCAGGGGACTTCTAATCCCAAGGTCGACGGTTCGAATCCGCCATGGAGCACCATCGTTTATTTAGCCCGGACCCCTTGGTGGTCTGGGCTTTTTTCATATGCCGGTGTTTGTTATTCTTG
>CABSBA010000067.1 GCA_902475825.1 uncultured Collinsella sp.
CTCGCACGGAGAGCACATTAAGTGCTCTCCGGCTCGTGCGGAACTCGCGATCGACTTCACATGCCGCCGCGCGACCGGGGCGAACGCGAGTCCCAAGGTTTTCAAAAAAGCGGTCGGCGCGCAGGTGCGCCGACCGCTGATATATGGGGTCTGATATTTTCTACCAGCTAGTTCCTCTTACTCGTCGAGGAGATCCTCTGGCATGTCGTTGCCGTCGCCTAGGTCGACTGGGGCCTCTTCGGCGTCGGCTGCGGCCTCGGCGCCTTCGCCTTCGGGCTTCTCTTTGGCGGCCGTCATGCGGGCTACAGCGCAGATGCGGTCGTTATCGTCGACGGTCATCATCTTGACGCCCTGGGTGGCACGACCGGTTTGGCTGATCTCGTCGGTCTTGACACGAATGACCGTCGCGCCCTCCGTCACGATGAACAGCTCATGCTGCGGGCCCACCGTCTTCATGGCCGCGAGGTTACCCTTGCGCTCGGTCATCTGGATGGTGTAGACACCCTGACCGCCGCGGTTCTGCTCCGGATAGTCCGCAACCGGCGTACGTTTGCCGTAACCGCGCTCGGTAATGACGAACAGGTCACCATTGCCGTTGGTAACCTCCATACCCAAAACGCTCACGCCTTCCTTCATGCCAATGCCGCGGACGCCGCTGGTATCGCGACCGGTGGCGCGCACCTGGTCCTCGGGGAACATAATCGCCTTGCCCGCGGTGGTTGCCATGATGATCTTGTCACCCTCGCGCACGCGGCGTACAGCGAGCAGTGCGTCGTCGTCCCTCAGGTTGATGGCGATCAGGCCATCGCGGCGGCTACGGTCGTAGGCGTTCATCACGGTCTTCTTGACCATGCCGCTCTTGGTGGCAAACATCAGGTACTCGTCGGCGGGGAACTCGCGGCAGCTGATGACGCTCGCGATCTTCTCGCCCTCCTCGAAAGGCAGCAGGTTGACGATCGCGGTGCCGCGCGCCTGGCGCGTGCCAACCGGCAGCTCGTGCACCTTCAGGCGATAGACTTTACCCTTGCTCGAGAAGAACAGCACATACTCGTGCGTGGATGCGATAAACATCTCGTCGATAACGTCGTCCTCTTTAAGGTTGACGCCCGACACGCCCTTACCGCCGCGCTTCTGGGCACGGTAGGCAGCCACCGGGATACGCTTGACGTAGCCGGTGTGGGTGATGGTCACGACCATGTCCTCGTCGGCGATGAGGTCCTCGACGTCCAGGTCCTTCTCGACATGGCTGATCTCGGTGCGGCGCTTGTCGCCGAACTTCTTGGAAATCTCGCGCATCTCTTCCTTGATGACGCCCAGGATTTTCTCCTCGTGCGCCAACAGGTCCTCGTAGTAGGCGATGGCGCGGCGCAAGCCGTCCAGCTCTTCCTGAATCTTGTCGCGCTCCAGGCCGGTCAGGCGGCGCAGCTTCATCTCGAGAATGGCCGTGGTCTGCTCGGGCGTAAAGCCAAAACGCTCGATCAGGCGGCTGCTGGCCTCGGAATCGGTCTGCGAGGAGCGGATGATGCTGATGACCTCGTCGATATGGTCGAGAGCCATCAGGTAGCCCTCGAGGATATGGGCACGCGCCTGGGCCTTCTTGAGGTCGAAGCGGGTGCGGCGGGTGACGACATCGACCTGGTGGTCGATGTAGTGCTGCAGCATCTCGCGCAGGCTCAGGCATTTGGGAACGCCGTTGACAAGCGCCAGGTTGTTGGCACCAAAGGTCGTCTGCAGCGAGGTGTACTTGTACAGGTTGTTGAGCACGACCTGCGGGATGACGCCCTTCTTGAGTTCGATGACCAGACGGATACCCTTCTGGTTGGACTCATCGCGCATATCCGAGATACCCTCGATGCGCTTGTCGTTGACGAGCTGGGCGATCTTCTCCTGCAGGGTGCCCTTGTTGACCATGTAGGGAATCTCGGTAAAGACCAGGCGGCTACGGCCGGTCTTGGTGGACTCCACATGAGCCTTGGCGCGTACGGTGATGGAGCCACGGCCGGTCTCGTAGCTCTGCTTAATGCCGGCGCTGCCCATGATGATGGCACCGGTGGGGAAGTCCGGACCGGGCATGATCTGCATGAGCTCGTCGACGGTGGCGTCGGGGTTGTCGATCAGGTAGCAGGTGGCCTCGATCGCCTCGGTAAGGTTGTGTGGGGCGATATTGGTGGCCATGCCGACGGCGATGCCCTGGCTGCCGTTGACCAGCAGGTTGGGGAAGCGCGCGGGCAGTGCCACGGGCTCGGCGAGCGACTCGTCGTAGTTGGGCTGCCAGTCGACGG
This sequence comes from uncultured Collinsella sp., assembly GCA_902475825.1. Classification (GTDB taxonomy): domain Bacteria; phylum Actinomycetota; class Coriobacteriia; order Coriobacteriales; family Coriobacteriaceae; genus Collinsella. The sequence continues at coordinate 2,283 of CABSBA010000067.1, forward strand.
TATCCTTCTGCAGGTCGCGCAGCAGCTCCATGGCGGGCTTTGCCAAGCGGCTCTCGGTGTAACGCATGGCGGCGGCGCCGTCGCCGTCGATGTTGCCGAAGTTGCCGTGACCGTCAATGAGCGGCGTGCGCATGGAGAACCACTGCGCCAGGCGGACCATGGCCTCATAGACCGCGAAGTCGCCGTGCGGATGGTACTTACCGATAACTTCGCCGACCGTCCAGGCCGACTTCTTGTGCGGACGGTTGGGGTAGATGCCGCTCTCGTTCATCGCGTACAGGATGCGGCGGTGCACCGGCTTTAGGCCGTCGCGCACGTCCGGCAGGGCGCGGGCGGTGATGACCGACATCGAGTACTCGATGAACGACTGCTTCATCTCGCGGCCGAACTCCGAAATCTGGAGCCGACCACCGTTGATATCCTCGCCGGCCGAGGCGCCGCGGTCGACTTCGCCAAAGCTCTCCTCGAGCTCGGCGTCGTCGTCCTCTTCCTCATCATCATCGGCATCGGGGTTATAGGCGTCCGGATCGCCGTCCTCACCCTGCTCGGCGCGGGCGAGCAGGCGCTTCAGATCGTCGGGCATGCCGGCGTCGCCGGCCTCGTCCATACCCTCGTTATTGTTGATATCGTCTGCCACGTTACCTCCTCATGGTTTGCGTGGTCCATTAGTTCCCTACCACGGAGACGGCTTTTCCAGGTGCCGCAGATTGCCACGAAAGAGGAGCGAAGCGTACTTGGGTACGCGACCGACGATTGAGGGCGAAGGTGCGGTGGCTGGGAAAGCCGAACAGGTTAGGCATCTAAGAATCGTGCATCATGGGCGTGCTTCTCGATGTACTCGCGGCGATAGCCGACCTCCGAGCCCATGAGCTCGCGCACGGCGCGGTCCGCCACCACGGCGTCCTCGATCGACACACGCTGCAGAATGCGGGTCTTGGGGTCCATCGTCGTCGAGGCAAGCTGCTTGGGGTCCATCTCGCCCAGGCCCTTGTAGCGCTGGACGGTATAGCCCTTGCGCTTCTTGGTGATCTTGCCGTCCTTGGCCTTGCCGTCCTCGTCGTTGTCGTCGGGGTTCAGTCCCAGGCTCTGGATGGTGTCGCGCAGGATCTCGTCTTCGGGCTGGCGGCCGTTGGGATACACGTAGTGAATCTTGTTGCGCACCTTGATGCCAAAGATGGGCGGGCAAGCGACGTACACGTAGCCGGCGTCAATCAGCGGGCGCATGTACTTGTAGAAGAACGTCAGCAGCAGGATGCGAATGTGCGCGCCGTCGACATCGGCATCGGTCATGATGATGATCTTGTGGTAGCGCGCCTTGGTGATATCGAAGTCGCCGCCGTCGCCGGCGCTCGTCGTGACGCCGCAGCCGATCGCGGTGATAAGCGATTGAATGGTGTCACTCGAGAACGCACGGTGGTCGCCCACGCGCTCGACGTTCAGAATCTTGCCGCGCAGGGGCAGAATCGCCTGGATGTCTCGGCGACGGCCGTCCTTGGCCGAGCCGCCTGCCGAGTCGCCCTCTACGATGAAGAGCTCGGTGAGCTCGGCGTCGCGCACCGAACAGTCGGCGAGCTTGCCGGGCAGCGACGCCGTCTCGAGCAGGCTCTTGCGGCGGGTCGCCTCACGCGCCTTGCGGGCGGCGTTGCGCGCCTTGCAGGCCTGTTGGGCCTTCTTGACGATCTCGCGAGCGGGCTTGGGATGCTCCTCGAGGTAATCGGCAAGGCCGTCGGTCACGATCTTGAGCGTCAGCGCGCGCATATAGGAGCTACCGAGCTTGGCCTTGGTCTGCCCCTCAAACTGCGGATCGGGCAGTTTGACCGAGATCACGGCCGATAGGCCCTCGCGCACATCGTCGCCGGTCAGGTTGGCGTCTTTTTCCTTGAGCAGGTTCTGCTTGCGAGCGTAATCGTTAATCACGCGGGTGAGTGCGGTACGGAAGCCCTCGAGGTGCATGCCGCCCTCGGGGGTGTAGATGTCGTTGGCAAACGACATGACGTTCTCGCCGTAGCCGCTATTCCACTGCAAGGACACCTCGACCTCGCCCATCTTGGTCACGGGCGCATCCGGATCCGATTTGCCCTCAATATAGATGGGCTCCTTAAAGGCCTCGGGGACATCCTTGCCCTCGTTGAGGAACTTGACGAAGTCGATGATGCCGCCGGCATAGCAAAACTCCTCCACACGGGGAGTCGCCTCGCGCTCGTCGGTCAGCACGATCTTGAGGTTCTTGTTGAGGAATGCCGTCTCCTGCAGACGGTTGTGCAGCGTGTCGAAATCGTAGATGCAGGTCTCGAAGATCTCGTCGTCGGGCCAGAAGCTGACAGTGGTGCCCGTCGCCTCCGAAGTGCCCACGACCTCCATCTTCTTGACGGTCTTGCCGCGCGAAAACTCCATCTCGTAGATGTTGCCATCGCGGCATACCTGTACGACCACACGCTTGGACAGCGCGTTGACGACGGAGATGCCCACGCCGTGCAGGCCGCCCGAGACCTTGTAGGCCGAGTTATCGAACTTACCGCCGGCGTGCAGGATCGTCATGACGACCTCAAGCGTCGGGATCTTTTTGATAGGATGCTCGTCGACGGGGATGCCGCGCCCGTTGTCGACGACCGTGATGGAGTTGTCGGCGTGGACCGTCACCTGAATCTCGGTGCAGAAACCGGCCATGGCCTCGTCGACGGAGTTGTCAACGATCTCCCACACCAGGTGATGAAGACCGCTGGCGCTCGTCGAGCCAATGTACATGCCCGGGCGCTTACGAACGGCCTCGAGACCTTCGAGAATCTTAATCTCGCCGCCATCGTAATCGTTTTCGTTTGCCACACGTCCTCCTTCAGTTAAGAAAATGTGTACAGCCTTACTAGTTTATCGTAAAAAAATACCCTCGGGGACGAGGGTATTTGGCTATACAAGGCCACCAGATGCGATTTAAGGCTCTTTTTTGCTCTGCACGCCCTTGGCCCACTCGGCACTGGCTCTCATGGCGTTCTCGAGGGCCTCGCGCAGTTTTTGGTCCTCGATGGGCGCCACTTGGTGCTCGATCTCGGCACGCTCGGCATCGCTGAGGTCGGCATGCGGAGCCGGCGGACGCTCGGCCACGGCCGGACGCAGGCGCTCTTTTGCAGCGGGCGGTGTATGGCCGGGGGCGGTCGTCTTGAACACCAGGCCGTCGACGTGCGCGCCGGCGCGCTCCATGCGCGCGCGGATAATCTCGCGCAAAAGGGTCATCTCCTGCGTCCATGAGGGCGAATCGAGGTACACCAGCAGTTCGTTGGACTCGGGCAGGTAGCGCAGGCCCGTCACATGGCGCCCCTCGCGCGTGCCCGAGCACACTGCATTCCAGGCGTGATAGACCGCACGAGATTCCTCTGCCGCCTCCATCTGCGCGCGGCGCTCAGGTGTCGCGGCCGCCAGGATGCGCTGACGCTCGGCATCCAAAAAGCCGCCAAAGGCAACCGTTCCGTTCTCGCGCTCGTAATTAGCACGTCTCACCCATGCTCACCACCTTGGCTCGATCAAGCAGGTCATCGGTAAAATACCCCAGATTGGTGGTGGTTATGACCGTCTGGATATCATCACCGATCAGCTGCAGGAAAGCGCCTCGGCGCCCGGCGTCGAGCTCGCTCATCACGTCGTCCAAAAGCAGCAGCGGCGCGGTGCCCAGGATATCGCGCGCCACGGCAACTTCTGCCACCTTCCAGGCAAGCACTAGCGTTCGCTGCTGGCCCTGGCTGGCAAATGAACGGGCCGATCGGCCCGCGACGGAAAACTCAATCTCGTCGCGATGCGGACCCACGAGCGTCACGCCGCGGCGGATCTCCTCGTCGGCGCGCTCATCGAGCGCCGAGAGCATGTGCTCATATGCCCAGCCCCTGAGCTCGTCGCGATCCTCGGTGCGAGGCAGGTCGCCAAGCGTGGACACATAGGACACGCCGGCGGGCTCGCCAGATGCCACGCGGCCATAAGCGTCGCGCACATGGCCCGATAGCCGGTCGAGCAGGGCCAGACGATGCACGAGCAGGGCCGAACCGGCGCGGGCGAGCGATTCGTTCCAGGCGCCGAGCATCTCGCGGCAGCACCAGGTCTCCTTGAGCAGGGCATTGCGCTGGGTCACGCAGCGCCCGTAGGCGCTAGCCAGATCGGCATAGCGCGCACTCAGCTGAACGCCAAAATCATCAAGCGCGGTGCGGCGCACGCTGGCACCCCGCTTGACCATATCCAGGTGGTCCGGGCAAAACAGAACGCTCGGCAGTACCCCGCGCACGCCGGACGCAGCGCAGCGCTTGCCGTTGCGGCTAAACGAACGCTTGCCATCTTCCACGCTCAGCCCCATGTCCAGCACGCGCCCGTCACCTTCGAGCCTCAGCTCGACCTTGCATGAGCCCACGCCGTCGTGCACGAGCTCGGCTGCGGTCGGATGCCTAAACGAGGCGCCACTCGTCAGCAGCTGCAGCGCCTCTATGAGGTTGGTCTTTCCCGCCGCGTTGGGACCTGCGAGCACTGTCACGCCGTCGCTCAGGGCAAGGCGGTAACTGTCGAAGCTGCGATAGCGCGCAACGGAAAGATCGCGTGCGAACATGGTCATGGGCAGTGCTAGATGCGTACCGGCATGACCAGGTACAGGTAGTTGATCTTGTCGTAGGACTTGAAGATGCCAGCCTGCGAATAGCTCTTGAGCTCCAGCGTGATCTCCTTCTCCTTGGACAGGGCATTGAGGCAGCCAAAGATGTAGTGGTAGTTGAAGGCGATGGTGCCCGACTCGCCCTCGGCCTCGACATCGATCGTCTCCTGCGCCAGATCCTGGTCGTTGGAAATGGAGGACAGGCCCATCTGGCCGTTCTCAACATCGATCTCAAACTTGACAGCGGGGTTGGCGCTCGCGATAACGGCCACGCGCTTAAGGGCGGCGTTAAAGGCGGCCACGTCGATCCTGACGCTCGTCACGCACGAATCGGGAATGAGCTGCTTGTAATTGGGATATACGCCCTCAATGCGGCGCGACACGTAGGTGGTGTTGCCGGCCTCAAAGACAACCTGGGTGTCGGTGGCGCCGATCATGATGGTAGCCTGGCTCGCCATGATGCTCAGCGCGTCGTTGAAGGCGTCGGCGGGCACGTTGAGCTCAAAGGAACCTTCGAGGGTCGAGGTCTCGACCTGCGTATCGCACACGGCCAGTCGGAAGGAATCGGTCGCGACCAGGCGCACGGTGTTGTTCTCGACCTTCATGTGCACGCCACCCAGGATGGGGCGGGCCTTGTCGGTCGAGGTGACGCGCCATACGCGGCTCACCATTTCGGACAGGATATCGGTCGGCAGCTCGACGGCGCTCTCGATGGCGTATGCCGGGAACTCGGGAAAGTCGTTGGCATCGAGCGTGTTGAGGCGAAAAGAGCTCTTCTCGCAGCCAATCAAAACCTGACGCTCGGACAGCTCAAAGGTGACCGGGGCATCGGGAAGGGTCTTGGTGATATTGGAGAGCATCTTGCATGGAATCACCATCTCGCCCTCCTCTTCGACATGAGCCGCAATGCGGTGACGAATCGAGATGGTGTAGTTGGAGGTCTGAAATTCCAAGATGCCGTCTTGTGCCTTAACGAGCACGCCCGACAGAATGGGAAGGGTGGATGCCGAAGCGACGCCTTTCATAACGACGCCGATGGCTTGCGTAAGCGAGCTCTGGCTGACGGTGAACTTCATCTTTTAA
>CABSBA010000068.1 GCA_902475825.1 uncultured Collinsella sp.
GCATCAAGTACCCGCTGGCCGACTTCAACATCACCCCTGATGTCGCCATCGTCGACCCCGAGCTCACCTACACCATGCCCGCCAAGCTGTGCGCTCACACCGGCATGGACGCTCTGACCCACTGCATGGAGGCCTACGTTTCCACCTGCGCTTCCATGTTCACCGACGCCAACGCTCTGCACGGCATCCGCGAGATCGTCGAGTGGCTGCCCAAGTCCTATGCTGGCGACCATGAGGCCCGTCAGCACATGCACGAGGCTCAGTGCATCGCCGGTATCGCCTTCTCCTCGGGCCTGCTCGGCATCGTTCACTCCATGGCTCACAAGACCGGTGCTGCCTTCGAGAACGGCCACATCATCCACGGTGCTGCTAACGCCATGTACCTGGGCAAGGTCATCCAGTGGAACTCCAAGGATCCCCGTGCTGCCGAGCGTTATGCTTACGTGGCCAAGGAGATCCTGCACCTTCCCGGCGAGACCAACGAGGAGCTCATCGCTGCGCTCGTCCAGAAGATTCGCGACCTCAACGACCAGCTCAACATTCCGCAGTCCATCAAGGATTACGCGAATGGTGGCGTGAAGGTCGACGCCGAGAACCCGCAGATGGTCTCCGAGGAGGAGTTCCTCGCCAAGCTTCCCGAGATCGCCGCGAACGCCGAGACCGACGCCTGCACGCCCGAGAACCCGCGTGAGACCAAGGCTGCCGACTTCGAGAAGATCCTCAAGGCCTGCTACTACGACACCGACATCGATTTCTAATCGACTCTTGTTATCGTAACGAGGGGCTCCGCACGTATCCGTACGGAGCCCCTTTCTTTTTTAGAGAATGGGATAGTTATGGCTGCAATTTTCAATAGCCCCAGCAAGTACATCCAGGGTCCGGACGAGCTCGCCAAGCTCGGCTCCTATGTCGAGCCGCTCGGCGCTAAGGCCCTCGTCATCGTGACGCCTTCGGGCAAGAAGCGCGTCGGTGCCAAGATCGAGGGCGGTTTTGCCGAGGCCAAGGCCGAGCTGCTGTTCGAGGACTTTAACGGCGAGTGCTCCAAGGGCGAGGTCGATCGTCTGGTTGCGCTCGCTCGCGACAACGGTTGCGACATCATCGTCGGTGTCGGTGGCGGCAAGATCCTCGACACCGCGAAGGCCGTTGCCTACTACCTGGAGTCCCCGGTCATCATTTGCCCCACCATCGCTTCGACCGATGCACCGTGCTCGGCACTTTCGGTGCTCTACACCGACGACGGCCAGTTCGATAAATACCTCTTCCTTAAGGCAAACCCCAATATTGTTCTGATGGATACGACGGTTATCGCGGCGAGCCCGGTGCGCCTGACGGTTTCCGGCATGGGCGATGCGCTCGCAACCTACTTTGAGGCCCAGGCGACGCACGATGCCGACGGCGGCACCTGCGCTGGCGGCAAGGGCGGCATGGCCGGCCTGGCGCTCGCCAAGCTCTGCTACGAGACGCTTATGGCCGATGGCGTCAAGGCCAAGGTCGCGCTGGAGAAGGGTGCGCTCACGCCTGCCGTCGAGCACATCATTGAGGCCAACACGCTGCTCTCCGGCATTGGCTTTGAGAGCTCGGGCCTTGCTGCTGCTCATGCCATCCACAATGGTCTGACGATGCTGCCCGAGTGCCACGGCATGTATCACGGCGAGAAGGTCGCCTTTGGCACTATCGTCCAGCTGGTACTCGAGGATGCTCCGACTGAGAAACTCGAGGAAGTCTTGGGCTTCTGCATTGAGCTGGGCCTGCCGGTCACGATGAAGGAACTTGGCGTTGCCGAGCTTACGCGCGAGCAGGCCATGATTGTTGCCGAGGCCGCCTGCGCGCCCGATGACACCATGTGCAACATGCCGTTTGAGGTGACGCCCGAGATGGTCGCAAACGCCATCCTGGGTGCCGACGCGCTGGGCCACTACTATCTCATGGATGAGTAAATCAAGCTAAGGAAGGGGCAAAGCCAGCAGATGGCTTTGCCCCTTTTTGCTATGGTGCAAAGTGGCCTGTCTCCAATGCACAAGTTGGTGCAGGGGGCAGGTTACTTTGTACCAATCGTTGTTTGATGAAGGGCGGATTCTCGTATGGCGCTTCCCATGGTTTATGGCGGTCCCGGCCGGTATGTTCAGGGGCCGGGCGAACTTTCGCGTCAGGGCAGGTATTTGTCATGGTTGGGCTGCGCTGCTTATGTCTTGTTTGACCAGGGCACCGAGGATCGGCTGTGCAAGCAGATTGTCGATGGATTTCTGGACGAAGATCTAAGCGAGCCGTTCTTTAAGATTTATGACGGTCCGTGTACGGAAGAGGCCGTTGTCGAAATGGCTAAGGAAGCCCAGGCCGAGTATTGCGACATGGTGGTGGGTATTGGCGGCGGCAAAATGCTCGATATCGCCAAAGCAGTAGCGTTTTATGCCGAGCTGCCGTTGTGCGTATGCCCCACGGCGGCTTCGATGGACGGTCCGTGCAGCGCGATTTCGGTGCTGTATCACGAGGATGGGTCGTTCGACCACTACCTGATGCTCGAGAAGAATCCAGACCTGGTCGTGGTCGATACCAACGTGGTCGCGGCAGCCCCGCTGCGTATGACGGTCGCTGGCATGGGCGACGCACTGGCAACGTACTTCGAGGCGCGTTCGTGCGCCGCGGCGCACGGTACCAACGAGCACGGTGGCGAGCCGGGGCACTTGGCTCTGGTCGCGGCTCGCGCCTGCTACGACACGCTCATGGAGTGCGGCGTCGCTGCCAAGCGCGATCTCAAAAAGGGCCGTACATCGCCGGCAGTTGAGCGCCTGATCGAGTGCAATATTCTGCTCTCGGGTGTTGGCTTTGAGAGTGGCGGTTTGGCGCTGGCGCATGCCATCGCCAACGGCCTGACGATTTTGCCCGAGTGCAAGACCATGCACGGCGAGGCCGTAGCGTTTGGTCTGGTGGTCCAGCTGCGCCTGGAGCGTGCACCCGAGCTTGATCAGGTGCTCGAGTTTTGCCAGCGCGTTGGTCTGCCGACGACGCTCGAGGAGCTGGGCCTTGGCGAGATTTCCGATGCCGATCTGCAGAGTGTTGCAAATGCGGTCTTTAGAAATGAACGTAATATGGCCAACGAGCAGGCAAAGGTGACCAAACAAAAGCTCGTGCAGTTCATGTGCGAGGCATAGTTTGGCGCTTGATTGACCTTGTGCAATCGAGGCGGCGATGGGCCATGGGCTATTTGCCGCAAAGATGCGCCGCGTGTAATTTGCCCGAGGCGTGGGCCGATAGCGTATCATTATCTCTTGCTTGTTTGCACTGCTCAGGGAGGGGCCGCGCATGGCGCAGGAACACGATCTGTTTGATGACATTATCGAGATCAGCAAGGGTTTCGACTTTCTTAAAAACCCGCTTGGCGGTGTGACCGATGCACTCGATCCGTCGGCACCGCAGTGGAATCCTGCCGACTACAAGGAGCGTCCGCGCGGCAACACCATTCCGTGCCTGACCTGCAAAAACGAAAAGAGCGGTTGCACCGCGTGCATGGACGTGTGCCCGGTCAACGCTATCGAGGTCGAGGAAGACGCCATCGAGATCCTCGACTCCTGCCGCAAGTGCGGCCTGTGCGCCGCTGCCTGTCCGACCGAGGCGATCATCTCGCCGCGCCTGGCGCCTAAAAACTTATATGACGATATCGTCTCTGCTGCTACGAGCCACGAGACCGCCTACGTCACCTGCACGCGCGCCCTCAAGCGCATGCCGCGCGAAAACGAGGTCGTCGTCGCCTGTGTGGGCGATATTACGGCCGAGACCTGGTTCTCGGTGCTGGCCGACTATCCCAACGTGAGCGTCTACCTGCCACTGGGCGTGTGCGATAAGTGTCGCAACACCGGTGGCGAGGATATTCTGGGCGAGGCCATCGCCACTGCCGAGGAGTGGGCCGGTACGGGCATGGGCCTGGAGGTCGACCCCAAGAGCCTCAAGTGCCATAAGCTTCGCGAGTACGAGCGCAAAGAGTACATGGAAAAGATCGCCCGTACAACGGGCCTGACGGTGACCAAGCTCAATCCGGCGACGGCGGCGCTGGCCTCGGTGACGCAGAAGTTGAAGGCCCACCGTCACCAGATTACGCAGCTGGAGCGCACGCTCAACACCATGTGCGGCACCACGACGACAAAGCGTCGCCGTACGCTTACGCACGGGCGCCAGCTGGTACTCTCGACGCTGCAAAACCATTCCGAGCTTGCCCAGAACATGCAGGTGAGCACGCCGGAGTGCGATTTTGACAAGTGCACGTCGTGTGGCGAGTGTGTCAACGTGTGCCCCACGTTTGCCTGCGATTTGGTGGGAAGCGGTCGCTTTGCACTGGAGTCCACGTATTGCCTAGGTTGCGGGGCCTGCGTCAAGGTGTGTCCCGAGCATGCGCTTAAGTTGGTTGAGCATGATGCATCCAACTTGATCGTCGTCGACCCCGAGGCCGAGGAGAAGGCCGTCCAGAAGGCGAAGGCTCACGAAGAAGCTGAGAAGGTCAAGGCCGAGGCGAAGGCCAAACTCGGCAAGATGCTCGATCAGGTGGAGAAGCTCGCGGACTAGCTAAAAGAGCGTAAATGATGGCCGGTGGGACAGATACTGCCCCACCGGCCAAAAAAAGTTGCGGTGGAATAGTTCCTGTTTTGCCCTTAAGCTGGCCATTCTAGGAACTATTCCACCGCAACTAATAAATGGTTAGTTCATGCTGCTTTGGTGGCCGGTTCGACCGGTACCGTTGCGCGTCACGGTTTCATGGAGCAAAAAGAACCCGGGAACCTGTTTGGTCTCGGTGTATTCCATAAGGATACCGTCGGCGTTGTAGGTCTGTCCGCGTATAACGGCAAGTGCGTTAAAGTCGTCGAGATCGAGCACGCGCGTATCCTCGGGCGTGGGATGCTCGATCGTTACATCGCGTTTGCCCGTGGCAATCTTAATGCCAAGGTCTTCTTCGAGGTAACGATAGATCGAGTCGTTGACAATCTCGGGTGTCAGCCCCGGTACCTGTGAGCTTAGGTAATAGGAGTCGTCGGAGCACACGGCTTGTCCGTCTGCATAACGGATGCGTTTGGCACGCGTGAGCTCGCAGCCTTCGGGAAACCCGGTAATCTTGGAGAGCGCCTTGCTGCAGACGAGGAGCTCAAATACAGTGGTGACCGTTTTGAGCTCAAAGCCTCGGTTGACCGCGATTTCCTTAAAGGTCTCGAGTCCGCCGCCACCACGACTCTTCTCGTCACTGATGTTGCGAATGACGCGCATGCCTTTGCCTTGCTGGGGGAGCACGTAACCATCTGCCGCAAGCATCGAGATGGCGCGACGGACCGTCATGCGCGAACAGTCAAACAGCTGCGTGAGCTCAGTCTCCGAAGGCAGATAGCTCTGATAGGCGTATGTGCCGTCGTCAATCGACTGCTTCACGTTGTCATAAATAGTTTGGAAGATGGCTCGCGCCATGACGGTCTCCTAGAGCTGGGTGCGTGAACGACGGATGAGGGCCGTCCGCGCAGGTGTCAATCGATTTACTTGCTGGGGTCGATTATATATTTACCCATGGCACGCAGAGCTGGGTCTGACAGGATGGCGCCGAGTTCGTCGAGGGAAGCCACCTTGGCGACCATCGAGGATACGTCGAGCCTGCCAGAGTCGATGAGCTCGAGCGCGCGACGCTGCGTATAAGGGTTGATGTAGGACGAGGTGAGCACAAGCTCCTTCTGGAAGACCTCGAAGGGCTTGACGGTGATTGTCTCATCGGGCTTGGTGAGGCCGAACATCATGACCGTAGCCTTGTGGCCGGCGATTTGGATGGCCTGCTCGATGGTGACGGGCTTGCCAACACACTCGATAACGACATCGACGTTGCCGACGCCCTCCTGCTTCAGGCGGGCCGGGACGTCCTCGTGGATGGAATCAATTGCCAGATCGGCGCCGAGTTTGAGCGCAACCTCGCGCTTGCCCTCGACGGGCTCGAGCAAGACGACCTTGGTGGCGCCGGCGTTTTTGGCGAGCTGCATCATGAGCAGACCGATCATGCCACCGCCGATGACGACAACCGTGCTGCCGGGCTTGATGTTGCACATATCGATGCCGTGCAGGCAGCAGGCGACGGGCTCGGTCATAGCACCCTGCTCAAAGCTGGTGTGATCGCCCAACTTGTAGACTTGCTGCATATCGACGGAGCAGTACTCGGCAAAGCCGCCGTTAACGGTGGTGCCGTAACCGGTCATATGCTCGCAGTAGTGGTTGATTCCGTCGCGGCAGGGTTCGCAGCAGCCGCAGGGATGGTTTGGGTCGATGCACACGCGATCGCCCGGTTTAAAGCCAGCGACGTCGCTGCCCACGGCCTCGACAACGCCCGCAAACTCATGACCAAGGATCGTGGGCGGGGTAACGTCCGCTGCGCCCTTGTCGCCTTCATAGATATGAACGTCGGTACCGCAGACGCCGCAAGCTTTGACGTTGATCAGAACGTCGCGCCTGCCCACGGCCGGCTTTGCCGATTCCTCGACTCTGAGGTCGTGCTTTCCATAGAAGACCGCGCTTTTCATGGTGACTCCTTAACGTGGCGGTGAATGTTGTAATGAAGTATAGGCGTGTATGCAGATATAGACAAGCATATCTAGACAAGTAGAAAAGAATTATGAATTGTGGCCATCAGCTATATCAGCTTTAGCAGGCGAAATACTGGACATATACCGTTTACGGCTAATAATCAACCGTTTACCGACCGTAGTATTAATGCTAACTTGTCTAGATAAGTGATATGATAAAAATAGAAGCGCAAGAAGTCGGGGACACGGGCCCACCCGTCCTATTGCACGAGGTACACGCAAACGGCGCGTCTGCGGTCTCGAGTGAAGCCAAAACCGCAGTCGCTCCGAATGAAGAGAGGGGGATTCCCCGTCATGATGCAAAAGATACAACGTTTCGGCGGTGCAATGTACACGCCTGCAATTCTTTTCGCATTTTCCGGAATCGTCGTCGGCCTGGGTACGTTGTTTACCACCGAGGCGATCTTTGGCGAGATGGCCACTGCGGGCCATCTTTGGTTTGATTGCTGGAATGTGCTGCTCCAGGGTGGTTGGACGCTCTTTAACCAGATGCCGTTGCTGTTTTGCGTAGCGTTGCCAATCTCGCTCGCGAACAAGCAGAACGCTCGCTGCTGCATGGAGGCTTTGGCCATCTACCTTACCTTCAACTACTTTGTAAGCACAATCTTGGGGCAGTGGGGCCCTGTCTTTGGTGTCGACTATTCTGTCGAGGCGGGCAGTGGTACTGGTCTTGCCACTATCGCAAGCATCAAAACGCTTGATATGGGCATCATGGGCGCGCTCATTATCTCTGGTATCGCCACGATGCTGCATAACAAGTTCTTCGATACCGAGCTCCCCGAGTGGTTGGGCGTGTTCTCGGGCTCCGTGTTCATCTATATGATCGGTTTCTTCGTTATGGTTCCGGTCGCTCTTATCGCCTGCCTGGTGTGGCCGCATGTTCAGGCTGCTATCTCCGCCTTCCAGGGATTCATCCTTTCCGCCGGTACGTTTGGCGTGGGTGTCTTTGCTTTCTTCGAGCGCGTGCTGATTCCTACAGGCCTGCACCACTTTATCTATACGCCGTTCTATTACGACAACGCGGCGGTCAACGGCGGCATCTTTGCTGCTTGGGCCAATATCCTGCCCCAACTGGCTGCCGATCCGAGCATTGCTCTTAAGGATGCCGCACCCTGGGCTGCCTATACCTGCCCTGGTTGGACTAAGGTCTTCGGCTCGCTTGGCGTCGCCATTGCGTTTTATATGACCGCCAAACCCGAGCGCAAGCAGCGCGTCAAGGCTCTGCTGATCCCGGTCACCCTTACCGCTATGCTTTGCGGTATCACCGAGCCGCTTGACTTCACCTTCC
>CABSBA010000069.1 GCA_902475825.1 uncultured Collinsella sp.
GCCATCGACGCTATCCTCAATCAGCGCGGCAAGGGCATGGTCTGCATCTATGTCGCCATCGGCCAGAAGGCTTCCACGGTTGCCAACATCCGTGAGACCCTCGCCCAGCACGGTGCGCTCGACTACACCATCATCGTTTCGGCAACCGCTGCCGATTCCGCCCCTATGCAGTACATCGCGCCTATGGCCGGTGCCGCTATCGGCGAGTTCTTCATGTACAACGGCGAGGACGGTAAGCCCGCCAGCGAGACCAACCCCGGCGGCCACGTGCTCGTCATCTACGACGACCTGTCCAAGCAGGCCGTGGCCTACCGTCAGATGTCGTTGACGCTGCATCGTCCGCCCGGACGCGAGGCCTATCCTGGCGACATCTTCTACCTGCACTCTCGTCTGCTCGAGCGTGCCGTCAAGATGTCCAAGAAGAACGGTTACGGCTCCATGACGGCCCTGCCGATCATCGAGACCCAGGACGGCGACGTCTCGGCCTACATTCCGACCAACGTCATTTCCATTACCGATGGTCAGATCTACCTGCAGTCCGAGCTCTTCTTCCAGGGTCAGCGCCCGGCAGTCGACGTGGGCATCTCCGTGTCCCGCGTCGGTGGCGACGCTCAGACCAAGGCCATGAAGCAGGTTGCCGGCAACCTTCGTCTGGACCTCGCTTCGTACCAGGAGCTCGCTGGCTTTACCCAGTTCGGCTCCGACCTTGACGAGGCTACTCAGAAGCAGCTGACCCATGGTGCCCGCATGACCGAGCTCCTTAAGCAGCCGCGCTACAAGCCATTTGAGGTTGGCGAGCAGATTGCAGTTCTGTTTGCAGGCAACGAGGGCTTCCTCGACGATCTCGAGATTGCCGACGTGCTGCCTTTCCGCGCTGAGCTTATCGAGTACCTGGACAACGGCTTTGGCTCGCTGCTCGACAAGGTTCGCGCCAAGAAGATCGACGACGATACCAAGGCTGAGCTCTTGCGCGTCATCGGCGACTTCAAGCAGCAGTTCATGGCCAAGCACCATGCCGATACGACTGGATCAGAGGAGAACTAAGCCCTATGGCCAATCTTCGCGACATTAAGAAGCGAATCTCCTCGGTTACCACGACCAAGCAGATCACGCGCACGATGGAAATGGTCTCTACGGCTAAGATCCGTCGTGCCCTCGATCGCTCCAAGCAGGCCGAGCCCTATAAGGAGGCGCTGACCGACGTCATGTTGACGGTCGCCGGCGACGCCTCCTGTTCGGGCACCGATCCCATGCTGCAGAAGCATGAGAGCGTCAAGCATGGCCTGATTGTCGTTATTGCCTCGGACCGCGGCCTTGCCGGCGGTTTCAATACGACGGTGGAGCGCACGGCCGAAAAGCTCGCCGCTTCTTGGGCGAACGATGGCATCGAGTGCGAGATCATTGCGTGTGGACGTAAGCCGGCCACGTATTTCCGCGACCGCGCAAACGTCGTCATGCACTTTGAGGGCAATTCCTTCGAGCCCGATTTTAATCAGGCTCGCATGATTTCCTCTCATATCTGCGATGCGTATCGTGCCGGTGAGCTTGACCGTGTCGAGCTTGTCTACCACCACGCCAAGAACCGCGTGGATCAGGAGCTTCGCGTCGAGCACTTGCTGCCGCTCGATCCCGAGATGATCGCTATGGCCCACGGTCCGCGTAAGAACGAGACCGACGCCCCTAAGCGCATCTCGTCCACGTTCGAGTTCGTGCCCTCTCCCGAGCATGTTCTCGGCAAGCTTGTACCGTCGTATATCCTGACGGTCATCTACCAGGCCCTGATCGATTCGGCGGCCGCCGAGCAGGGTGCACGCCGCAAGGCCATGCACTCCGCGACGGAAAACGCCACCGCGATCATCTCGACCCTTACCCGCACGTATAGTCGCGTGCGTCAGGCTTCGATCACGACCGAGATTAACGAGATCGTTGGCGGAGCCTCAGCATTGGAGGAACAGTAATGGCTAATAACACCGTACAGCTTGCGGTCGAGGAAGCCACCAAGAAGACGACTGCCGGTGATGGTCGCATCGTGCGTATCATCGGCCCTGTCGTCGACGTCAAGTTTGACGGCGCGGTGCCCCCGATCTACAACGCGCTCACGGTCGAGGCCGAGACCCCGATCGGTCATCTGAGCACGATCCTCGAGGTCGAGAGCCAGCTTCCGGGCGGCGTCGTCCGCACGGTCGCCATGTCCTCGACCGACGGCCTGCAGCGCGGTCTCATCGCCACCGATACCGGTGAGCCCATGAAGATGCCCGTTGGCCCCAAGACGCTCGGCCGTATTTGGAACGTTATGGGCAAGCCCGTCGACGGCAAGCCTATGCCCGAGGTGGAGGAGTTCTATCCCATCCACCATGCGGCACCTCGTTTTGACGAGCTCACCACCAAGACCGAGATCTTCGAGACCGGCATCAAGGCCGTCGACCTGCTTGAGCCCTACATCCGTGGCGGCAAGACAGGCCTGTTCGGTGGCGCCGGCGTCGGCAAGACCGTTCTGATTCAGGAGCTCATCAACAACCTCGCCCAGGAGCACGGCGGAACCTCGGTGTTCACCGGCGTCGGCGAGCGTACTCGTGAGGGCACCGACCTGTTCCTCGAGATGAGCGAGTCGGGCGTTATCGACAAGACTTGCTTGGTCTACGGTCAGATGAACGAGCCGCCTGGAGCGCGTCTGCGCATCGGTCTGGCCGGCCTTACCACCGCTGAGTACTTCCGCGATCGTGGCCAGGACGTTCTGCTGTTCATCGACAACATCTTCCGCTTCTCCCAGGCCGGTTCCGAGGTTTCCGCACTGCTGGGCCGTATGCCGTCCGCTGTTGGCTACCAGCCCACGCTGGCAACCGAGATGGGCGACCTCCAGGAGCGCATTACCTCGACCAAGACGGGCTCCATTACCTCTGTCCAGGCTGTCTACGTCCCCGCAGACGACCTGACCGACCCGGCGCCTGCCACGACGTTCACCCACCTCGACGCTACCACGGTTCTTTCGCGTAGCATTTCGTCGCTCGGCCTGTTCCCGGCCATCGACCCGCTCGCGTCTTCTTCCGACGCCCTCGATCCCTCGATCGTCGGCGAGGAGCACTACCGTGTCGCCGTCAAGGTCCAGGAGCTCCTGCAGGAGTACTCCGACCTTCAGGACATCATTGCCATTCTGGGTATGGACGAGCTGTCCGAGGAGCAGCGCCTTACGGTCAACCGTGCCCGTAAGATTCAGCAGTTCCTCTCGCAGTCCTTCCATGTCGCCGAGAAGTTCACAGGCAACCCCGGCGTCTACGTCCGTGTCGAGGATACCGTCCGCTCCTTCGCCGAGATTGTCGACGGCAAGGCCGATGATCTGCCCGAGCAGGCATTCCGCTATGCCTCCACGATTGAGGACGTGCGTGAGCGCGCCCGCAAGATGGAGGAGAAGTAGGTTATGCGTATCCGCATCGTGTGCCCCGTGAGCCTCGCCTATGAGGGTGACGCTGCGTTTGTGTCGATTCCGTCTACGGATGGCGAGTTTGGCGTTTTACCTGCTCACTCCAGCGAAATCTGCACGATCGACCGCGGTTACGTTCGCGTTTCCGATAAGGCCATGGGCACTGTCGACCACACGTTTGCCGTGGTCGGCGGCTACGCCCAGGTCGCGGACAATGTCGTGACCGTCCTCGCCGAGCGCGCTTGCGATTTGGCGACCGTCGATGCCGACAAGGTTAAAGCTGATATTCAAGGTTTTGAAGAGAAGCTGGGTAATTTGTCGGAGGATGATGCACGCCGCGCCTACCTCTATAATGAAATCGCATGGTGTAAGCTCAAGCTTGCCCAATAGTCAAACGCTTTAGCGTTCGACCATTTGCGAACACATCATGCCCGGGATGGCCCAGCCACCCCGGGCATGCTTTTTGAAAGGGTAGACCTTGGATATTATCCGCGTTGAGGGTGGCCACGCCATCGGAGGTTCCGTGCCTGTTTCGGGTGCTAAAAACTCCGCGCTCAAACTTATGGCGGCAACGCTTCTGGCGCCGGGCAAGACGACGCTGCGGAACGTGCCCGATATTTCCGATGTCCACGTGATGGGCAAGGTGCTCAAGGGCATGGGCGCTACGATCGATGTTCTCGACGAGCACACGCTCGAGATCGATACCTCCCAGGTCGATTCTTGGGAGGCCCCCTACGAGCTCGTCGCTAAGATGCGTGCTTCCACCGCCGTCATGGGCCCCCTGCTGGGTCGTTTCCATCGCGCCAAGATCGCCATGCCGGGCGGCTGCAACCTGGGTGCTCGCAAGATCGATATGCATATCTTGGGTCTCGAGGCTCTGGGCGTCGAGTTCGACACCGCCCACGGCTACATCAACGCCAGTGCTCCCCAGGGTCTGCACGGCACCACCGTCACGCTCGAATTCGCGAGCGTGGGCGCCACCGAGAACCTCATCATGGCTGCCGTGCGCGCACAGGGCACCACGGTTATCGACAACGCTGCCCGCGAGCCCGAGATCGTCGACCTTGCCAACATGCTCAACGAGATGGGTGCCAAGATCGTCGGCGCAGGCACGCCCGTCGTGACCATCGAGGGCGTGGAGGAGCTGCATCCCGTTACCCATTGCGTGGTGGGTGACCGCATCGAGGCCGGCACCTTTATCGTCGCCGGCGCCCTCATGGCCGATGAGCGCGGCGTCGATGTTACGGGCTTCTGCCCCATCCACCTGGGAATGGTGCTCAAAAAGATGGAACTTATGGGCATCGAGTGCGAGCGTATCGAGAACGGCGTCCACGTCAATCGCGTCGAGCGCATCAGGCCGGTCGATATCCAGACGCTTCCGTTCCCGGGTTTCCCGACCGACATGCAGGCGCAGATCATGGTGCTTTCGGCCCTTGCCGACGGAAGCTCCGTAATTACCGAGAACATCTTCGAGAACCGCTTCATGTTCGCCTCCGAGCTCGTGCGTATGGGTGCCGATATTCGTATCGAGAGCCATCACGCCATGATTCACGGCGTCAAGGGCTTCTCGGGCGCACAGGTCACCTCACCCGACCTGCGTGGCGGCGCGGCGCTTGTGGTTGCCGGTCTTATCGCCGATGGCGTTACCGAGGTCTCGGCCATCCATCACATCAAACGTGGCTACGAGCAGTTTGTCGAAAAGCTGCAGGCGCTTGGCGCGCATGTCGAACATGCCACCGTTCCCGATCCCGTCATCTACTAATGCAGGTTGCCTATGTTTAACAAGAAACCCCTAGCGGATAACACCCGAAGACCCTCGACTGGTGCGCAGGCCAAGATCTACAGCCGCGACAATGTCGCACGCTATTCCGAGCGCGCCCGTCAGCGCCGTCGCGGCCGCACGGTTCGCCGCGTAGCTCTCATCGCCGTACTCGGCGTGCTGCTGAGCGCCACGACTGCTGCGGGTCTGTGGTTTGCCACTATCATGGGCAAGCTTGGCGACTCCAATGTCATTACCAACAACCTGCGCCAGATTCTGGTCGATACCAATGAGGCAAAAGATCCGTTCTACGTGTTGCTTCTTGGTACCGACGGTCGTCCGGGCGAGGATACGTATCGTGCCGACTCGATTATCCTGGCGCGCATCGACCCCACGCAAAAGCAGGCGACGCTCATTTCCGTTCCGCGCGACACCAAGGTCGTGTACAAGGGCGAGACCATGAAGATCAACGCCTGCCACACCGTTGGCGGCGCCGAGGCCATGGTCCAGGCGGTCAACGAGCTGTGCGGCGTGCAGATTTCTCACTATGCCGAGGTCAGCTTTGACGGCATGCAGTCGCTTATTGATTCGGTTGGCGGTATCGACATCAACGCGACCGACGACGTCGACGATCCCGAGCACCTGGATATTAAGATTACCGCTGGTCAGCAGCATATGGACGGCGCTACTGCCCTTACCTATGCCCGCTGCCGCTACACCTATGCCGACGGCGACTACACGCGCATGCGCCATCAGCGTCAGGTGCTTGGCGCCCTTGCCAACCAGATTCTCAATAACTTCGATGCCACGAAGATCTTTGGCCTGGTTAATTCGCTGTCCGATATGCTCGTAACCGATATGAGCGTTCAGGATATCGTCTCCACGGTTAATGCCATGCGCGGCATGGATGTCGAGGGCATCTACTCGGCCAACCTGCCTTCGTATGCTGACGACAGCACTATGATCGACGGCGTGAGCTATGTCTTTGTCTACGAAGACGAGCTTAAGGAAATGATGGCCCGCGTCGACGCCGGTGAGGATCCCAAGGGCCCCAACACCATGGGCCTTTCAGACGGCTCCAGCTCCACGATCGGTGACCTCAACAACAATACGTCCGAGGACTACGCATATGGCACCGCGACCTCGTCGGGTGGCTCGGACGATTCCGACGATTCGAGCGACGGCTCCGATTACTACGAAGAGCCCACCGGTGACGGCAACGGCTACGAAGCCAACTATTAGAGTTACGCGGGCTTACCAGCCCGCGTAGCGGCTCGACGCTGCGCGACGCCCAGAGCGACAATTTGTCATTCAAAAGGCACGGCATGACCAGAAGGTCTATGCGTCAATGCCCTGCCTTTTTCATGCCAACTTGTTCGCTCTGGACGTCGTTCGCTGACGTTGATTCAACCAGCGATGCCGACTACACCCCTTGCAGCAAAAAATCGCCCCGTTCTCGGTTGAGGACGGGGCGATTCGTCTTTTGGGCTTATGCAGCCAGTCTTATGCGAAACGGGCGACGAGATCCTGCAGGACGTCGGTCATCTTGACGAGCGAGCTGACCGGGACAAACTCGTTGACGCCGTGGTAACAGTAGCCGCCTGTCGAGAGGTTGGGGCAGGGCAGGCCGCGGAACGACAGCTGTGCGCCGTCGGTGCCGCCGCGAATCGGCAGTACTTGGGGCTCAACGCCGCAGGCAAGGTAGGCTTCCTTGGCAACATCAATAAGCTCGGGATAGTCACGAACGATCTCGGCCATATTTCGATACTGCTGCTTAATCTCGACCGTTACGCGCTCCTCGCCCAGTCGCTGGTTGAGCAGTGCGGCGGCGGCATTCATCAGCTCGAGTTTCTGCTGGAACTTGGCGGCATCGTGATCACGGACGATATAGCGCGCCGTGGCATGGTCGACCGTTGCCGAGACGCCCTCAAGGTGATAGAAGCCCTCGTAGCCCTCGGTGTATTCCGGGCGCTGCTCGTAGGGGAGCAGGGCGTTGAAGTCGCAGAACAGGTTGCCCGCGTTGACCATGCGCCCCTTGGCGTCGCCGGGGTGAATGGACTGGCCCTCAAAGCGAACGGTTGCCTCGGCGGCGTTGAAGCACTCCCACTCAAGCTCGCCAACCGGACCGCCGTCGACCGTGTAAGCGTACTTGCAGCCGAAGGCCTCGATATCCAACAGCTCGGCACCGTGACCGATTTCCTCGTCCGGGCAGAAGCAAATGCCGAGCGCGGGATGGGGCAGGGAGGGATCCTGCGCGATGCGTGCGACAAGCGCCATGATTTCGGCGACACCCGCCTTGTCGTCGGCGCCCAGCAGCGTAGTTCCGTCGGTGCAGACAAGGTCCTCACCCACCAGGTTGTTGAGGGCAGGAAGTTTGGCGGTGCTCATGGACACGGGCTTGCCGTCGACGATGCCGCAAACCAGATCGCCGCCCTCGTAGTGCACGATGTGCGGCGCTACGCCGGCGCCCGGCGCGACCTCGGTGGTATCGAGGTGCGCGATCAGGCCCAGGGCGGGCTTATTCTCGGAACCGGCGCTAGCGGGAATGTGCGCGCAGACATAGGCGTTTTCGGTTACATGGGCATCGGTTGCACCCAGCTCGCGCAGTTCTTCGGCAAGCACGTTGGCAAGGTCGAACTGTACGGTGCTCGACGGCACCTGGTCGCAGTTGGCATCCTCGGACTGCGTGTTGATCTGGAC
>CABSBA010000070.1 GCA_902475825.1 uncultured Collinsella sp.
TTACCTTCGGTGCCGTGCGCATTTTGCCTAATGAGGATGAAAGGAAGGCACAATGAGCGACGAAGAGCTCAAAAAGGTTGCCAACGAGGTAAGGAAGGGCATCGTCACCGGCGTGCACGCTGCCAAGTCCGGCCATCCGGGCGGTTCGCTCGGCGCCGCTGACATCATGACCTATCTGTACTTTGAGGAAATGAACGTCGACCCGGCCGATCCCCGCAAGGCCGACCGCGATCGCTTTGTGCTCTCCAAGGGCCATTGCGCTCCGGGCCTGTATGCCGTGCTCGCCGAGCGCGGGTTCTTCCCCAAGGAGGACCTCGAGACGCTGCGCCATATCGGCAGCCACCTGCAGGGTCACCCCAACATGAACGACACCCCGGGCGTCGACATGTCCACCGGCTCGCTCGGCCAGGGCATCTCCGCCGCCGTGGGCATGGCCGTTGCCGCCAAGCACTGGGGCGATACTTATCGCACGTACGCCCTGCTAGGAGATGGCGAGAGCGAGGAGGGCCAGGTCTGGGAGGCCGCCATGTTTGCCGGCAACCAGCAGCTCGACAATCTCTGCGTGATCGTCGACCACAATGGCCTGCAGATCGACGGCCCCGTCGAGGAGGTCAACGACCCCATGCCGCTCGCCGACAAGTTCCGCGCCTTTAAGTTCCACGTGGTGGAGCTTGCCGACGGCAACGACTTCGACCAGATCCGCGCCGCCTTTGCCGAGGCTCGCGCCACCAAGGGGCAGCCGACCGCCATTATTGCCGAGACCACAAAGGGCAAGGGCGTCTCCTTTATGGAGAACCAGGTGGGTTGGCACGGTAAGGCCCCCAACGATGAACAGTTTGAGCAGGCCATGGCAGAGCTCACGGCCGCCGGAGAGGAGCTCTAGGATGGCAGACGTCAAGAAAATCGCCACGCGCGTAAGCTACGGCGAGGCCCTCGTCGAGCTCGCTAACGAGCACGATGACTTTGTGGTTCTCGACGCCGACCTGGCCGCCGCCACGCAGACCGGCAAGTTTAAGGCTGCCTGCCCCGATCGCTTTTTTGACGTGGGCATTGCCGAGAGCAACCTGATGGGCGTCGCCGCCGGTATCGCGACCACCGGTCGCGTTGCCTTTGCGAGCACCTTTGCCATGTTTGCCGCCGGCCGCGCTTTTGAGCAGGTCCGCAACTCCATTGGCTACCCGCACCTCAACGTCAAGATCGGCGCCACGCACGCCGGTATTTCGGTGGGCGAGGATGGTGCCACGCACCAGTGCTGCGAGGATATCGCCCTTATGCGCGTCATTCCCGGCATGACCGTCATCGTTCCCGCCGACGACGTCGAGGCCCGTGCTGTGACGCGCGCCGCCTACGAGTGCGACGGCCCCGTGTACATGCGCTTTGCCCGTCTGGCCTCGCCGGTTATCAACGACCCCGAGACCTACAAGTTTGAACTGGGTAAGGGCATCGTTATGCGCGAGGGCGCCGACGTTACCATCATCGCCTGCGGTCTGATGGTCGGCGAGGCTCTCGAGGCCGCCGAGCAGCTCGCTGCCGAGGGCATCGACGCCGAGGTCATCAACATGCACACCATCAAGCCCATCGATGCCGACCTGATCGTCAAGAGCGCCAGCAAGACCGGCCACGTCGTGACCGTCGAGGAGCACTCCGTGATCGGTGGCCTGGGCAGCGCCGTTGCCGACGTTCTGTGCGAGCAGTGCCCGACGCCGCTCAAGAAGATCGGCGTCAACGACACGTTCGGCGAGTCCGGCCCGGGCGCCGAGCTCCTGCACAAGTACGGCCTGGACGCCGCCAACATCGTGGCGACCACCAAGGAGTTCTTGGCCTAAGGCAAGGCGGATCTCAAGGACTGCTTCGCCAGAACTATGGAAACCCGGCAGGGGCGCTCTCTTGGAGGGCGCCCCTGTTTCAGTTGCGGTGAAATAAGGACTGTTTTGCCAGCCTAAAGGCTCAATTAATCCGCATTTCACCGCAACTTCCGAAGGCGTTCCCGCTTGTGCCGGCGCCGTCGCGACGATTGATTGCGGCTTGGCACAGTGCAGCGACATCGGGGGCATCGCTGCCTCTGTATGTCATGGCGAGCAAAGCGGCATCATAGATTTCATCATTGGTCACATCGGCGGCATCAATGGGGCAGAAGGCGAGAATCGAATCCTGTTCTGCAAGCTCGGCCAGATCGATCGTTTCATCCATGGCAAAGGCATCATCGAGGACGAGTGTGGCACTCGTGCATGGAATTTGATAGATCGTGCCATCCGCAGCGATAGGGGAACCTGCTGCCTCGAGCGTGTAGACACCTTGTATGAGATTGATGCCAGAGCCATCGGAGGCGACGAACTCAATCCTGTCGACCGTTATTCCGTCGATGGTCTTGCCCGTAATATGTATCGGAACGCGCGATGCCCCGTTATCGGTGTCCCAGCCCGCAGCCGCGACATCCAGCACAATGGCGTGCTCCGAATGGGCGGATACGAAGTGTGACAACACCTGCCGCAGATGAAGGCCCATACAGCTACCGCCGACAATGCCAATTACCAGCATGCAGGTAAGGATGACCGCAACGTGGTTCCGAGGCTTTACCCGAAGCCCAGAATCAGCAGAGATGCCATTGACGGCAGCCCCGCACGCTGTGCAGTACCTCACGCCATCGCGCAACTCAGCTCCACAATAAGGACAATTCATACTGGCCCCCACAACCATAGGCGTTCCCATCGAGGCCACTGTAAATCGACAATCCAAATTCGAGTTGCGCAACAATGAGCCCCAATATAAGTTGCGGTGAAATAGGAACTGTTTTGCGGTTTGACCAGCAAAAACAGTCCCTATTTCACCGCAACTTTTAAAGAGGCCATATCAAGCAGGATTTCTATTGGGATAAGGGCCCAGCACAACAAAGTGCAATTCAGACCCTCCCAACTTTGTGTGCGCAGCATCTCAAGTTGGTGCGGCGGCCCCTTAGTAGCCGCAGGCCGCGCACAGGGTTACCTCCCAAATCTTTCCGCAGGACGGAGGAGTCCCCGCAGCGCGAAGCGCACAGCGGGGACTCCGACATGTCCGAGGACGATTTGGGAGGTAACCCTGTGCGCGGCCGGTGAGATCAAAACCCCGCCATGCTTCTTATGTGCAGCAAAGCTAATGCTGCTAAAATACAAAGCGCTCATGTAGTTTAAACGTACGACGATAAGGAGCACCAGTGGGTAACCACTTCCGTACCTCCGGTGCGGGCGATGACGCCCCCAAGACGCAGCCAGGCGCCGCGGGCACTCGTTTCGCCACCCCGGATTCAGAGGATCAGCTGTTTAGCCCGATCCCCGCACAGCCGGCAGATCAGGCACAGCCGGCATCAGATCCCTTTGCCTACAATCCCACCAATGATGTCGAGCTTTCCGAGGCCGCGGGTTTTGAGCCCGTGCAGAAGGTGACCGCTCGCGTGGATCAGCCCCAGGCGGACGCTGTCGCGCCGCAACCTGTCATGGCCGGTATTCCCGACCCCATGGCTCCTGCGACTCCGGCGCCACAGCCTGCGCAGTCCGGTCTTTTTGCCGGTATTCCCGATCCTACGCAGCCCGCGGCTCCCGTAGTCGAGAGCGATCAGGCCGCCGAGGTCGCAAGCCTCGACAATGCGCTCAACAACCCCGACTTTACGTCGGTGTTTGCGCCCATCGATCCGCAGGCCAGCCGCAAGAAGATGGCCAAGCAGGCCGGTGTCGAGCCCGTCATCCTCATGGAGCACGTCACCAAAATCTACCCGGCACAGCCCAACAAGCCCGCGCTCGACGACATCAACATCGAGATCTATCCTGGTGAGTTTGTCTTCCTGGTCGGTCACTCCGGCTCGGGTAAGACCACGCTGCTTTCGACGCTCAACCGCGACGTCAAGCCGACGAGCGGCCGCATTTTGGTCGCCGGCCAGGACCTCATGAAGATCAAGAACCGCAAAGTTCCGTTCTTGCGTCGCCAGATCGGTGCCGTGTTCCAGGACTTTAAGCTCCTGCCGCAGAAGACCGCCTACGAAAACGTGGCGTTTGCCCTGCAGTGCATCGGCAAGCCGCGCTCGGTCGTTCGTGCCCAGGTGCCCGAGGTGCTTCGCCTCGTTGGCCTCACCGGCAAGGAAAAGAACTATCCGCATGAGCTCTCCGGTGGCGAGCAGCAGCGTGTCGCCGTTGCCCGCGCTATGGTCAACCGTCCGCCGCTGCTTATTTGCGACGAGCCCACGGGCAACCTCGACCCCGCGATCTCGCTGGGCATCATGAAGCTGCTCGAGCGCATTAACCGTACCGGCACCACCGTGATCGTCGCCACGCACGACCGCGAGATGGTCGATAGCATGCACCGTCGCGTGATCGCCCTCGAGGGCGGCCACGTAATCCGCGACCAGGAGAGGGGAGGTTACGGCAACTATGGCACCAACTAACGTGGGCTATTCGCTCAAAGAGGCTATCAGCCACTTCTTCCGTAACTGGACCACCTCGCTCGGCGCCGTCATCACGATCTTCCTTTCGCTGTTTATCATCGGCCTGTTCATTATGGGTTCCGCGATGCTGAACTCCGTGATCGGTACCGTCGAGGATCAGGTTGTCATCAATGCCTTTATTAGCGATGACGCCGATCAGGCAGACGTCCAGGCCTTTGAGGCCGAGCTCAAGACGTGGAGCAACGTCAAGTCCGTGACCTATAAGGACAAGGACGACGCGCTGGCCGAGTACACGAGCAAGATGTCGGGCAACGCCGACGCCACCATGAGCGCGCTCGACGGCCAGAATCCGCTGCCCGCCTCGTTTGCGATTGAGATGGACGATCCGTCTCAGGTCGAGAGCACTGCCAAGAAGCTCAAGAAGAACGCCGACTTCCAAAAGATCGCGGACGACGGCGACGTCAACGCGAGCGTGCTGTATGGCCAGGAGGAAGTGAGCCGCCTGTTCCAGGTGACCAACTACATCCGTATCGCCGCCGTGGTGCTCGTCGGCCTGCTGACCTTTATCGCGTTCATCTTTATCAACAACACGATTCGCCTGTCCATCACGGCGCGTCGTCGCGAGATTGCGATTATGCGCCTGGTGGGCGCCAGCAACGGCTTCATTCGCGGGCCGTTCATTACCGAGGGCGTGCTTCAGGCCATTCTGGGCTCGCTGCTTTCCATCGGTGTTTTGGAGCTGCTGCGCAATCTGATGGTTCCTCGCCTGCAGGAGAGTGTCGGCTGGATGTCGTTTGCGCTGCCGATGCAGTACTATCTGGTGACCTACGCCGCACTGATTCTTGTCGGCGTGATCATCGGCCTCTTTGGCTCTGCCATCGCCATGCGCCGTTATCTGCGCGTGTAAGCGCTGCGGATATGCCGTCTGCAACGGGTCGTCCCTTTCCGGGGGCGGCCCGTTTTTTGATCCCCTGGGGACGGAGGAAAACGGATCACTTAGGGGGTCGGTCGATTCGAGTGATCCGCGATCCTGCTGTCCCCTAGGGATCATTTGGGTAGACTCTTGGGGTGTAAACGGCTATCGATAGTAAGGAGGCGCCATGGGGCGCAATAACAAACATAAGCGTAGCGCACGCAATAAACGCGGGCCGGTGCGCAGCGATCGTCGTCCGAGCATGACTGGCCGCGTGCAGCTCCATGAGCACAGCGCTTATGTCGTGACCGACAACGGCGATTACAAGGTCATGGGTCGCGGTAAGCGTGAGATTATGGACGGCGATACCGTGGCCGTAAGCATCAAGGCGGGACCGCGTGGGGATCGTCGTGCCGTGATTGAGGGCGTCATCGAGCGTGCCGCCATCAGCGTGGTGGGTACGTATCAGACGGCCGGCCCGCTTGGTGTGATCGAGCCGCTCGATTCTCGCCTTAAGGCCGATTTCTTTATTTTGCCCGAGGACACTTCAGCGGAGCGCCTGGGTGTTCATCCTGGCGATGCCGTCGTCGCGCGCATTCTGACCTACCCGACGCGCTTAGAGTCAGGCACGGTGACTCTTGAGCGCCGTATCGGCGGTGACGATGCGCCCGATCTGGGCGTCCAATATGTTATGGCGCGCTATGGCTATACCGACAGCTACCCCGAGGCGGCGCTGGCAGAGGCAGAGGCGCTTTCGCTCGATGTGGCCTCGGCGCTCAAGGACCCGCTCCGCCGAGACCTGCGCGACCGCTTTGTCATTACGATTGACCCGGTCGACGCGCGCGACTTTGACGACGCCATCTCGCTGGAGCGCACGCCCGAGGGCGGCTATAAGCTGGGCGTGCATATCGCCGACGTTTCGCATTATGTTGCCTGGGACGGGCATATCGACCTGGAGGCCCGCCATCGCACGACGTCGGTGTACCTTGCCGACCGCGTGCTTCCCATGTTGCCCGAGCGCCTGTCGAACGATTTGTGCTCGCTGCGTCCCGACGAGGACCGCCTGGCGTTTACCGTCGACATTGAGCTCGACGCGCAGGGTCGCGTGCGCTATTACGATCCCTATCCCAGCGTGATCCGCTCGCGCGTGCGCATGGACTACGACGGCGCCGAGGCGCTGCTGGTACGTGCCGGTGCGGTGGAGTATTCGGTGCTGGAGGGTGCCGCCGAGGATGTTGCCGCGGTTGAAGCGTCGCGCGAGGAAGCGCTCGAGCGCGGGCTTGCGTGCGAGGAAACCGCTCGCGGCTATAACGTCGATTTGGGGGATTTCCTCATAGCTGCCAACGAGCTCGCCGAGCTTCGCCGTCGTATTCGTCGCGCACGCGGTTCGGTCGACTTTGATACGGCCGAGATCCGTGCACTGTTGGACGAGGACGGTGTGCCCGTGCAGATCGTGGCCCGTGAGCGCTCGTGCGCCACATCGCTGATTGAGGAAGCCATGCTGCTGGCCAACGAGTGCGTGGCGGAGTGGCTGGCCGACCGCGATATCGAGGCCTGCTATCGCGTGCACGACGACCCCAGTCCCGACAGCCTGCACGGTGCCGCCGTGGCGCTGGCACAGCTGGGTATCATCGATGACCGTCGCGCGGCAGGCATTGCTCTGGGAAGCCCCGACGAGCTGCAGGCGGCGGTTGATGCCGCAGCCGGTACGGCCAACGCGCCGCTCGTCAACACGCTCCTTTTGCGCAGCATGCAGCGTGCGCTGTATAAGCCTCGCAACGAGGGCCACTTTGCGCTCGCTGCGCCGTGCTACTGCCACTTTACAAGCCCCATTCGCCGTTATCCCGATCTGGTGGTGCATCGCGTGCTTAAGCTGCAGCTGGCATACGAGCAGCTGGGTGGAAAAGACGCCTTGGTGCGTACGCCGAGGTTGATCGGAAAAGGCAGAGAGTCGCTTCCGCGCATCCTGCCGCAAATCTGTCGCGCGTGCAGCGATGCCGAGCGTGCGGCCGACGCTGCCAGCCATGCGACGCAAAAAATCAAGATTGCGCAGTACTACGAGGACCGCCTGGGCGAGCGCTATGCCGGAACGGTCTCGTGGGTCAGCAGCATGGGGCTATTCGTGCGTCTCGATCTGACGCAGGTCGAGGGGCTGGTTTCCATTAAGAGCTTGGGTAACGAGTGGTTTGAGTTTGATGAGGACGCGCTCACGTTGACGGGTGCCGACACGGGGCGTCGTTTTGAGTTGGGCCAGCGCGTGATTATCGAGGTCTCGCGCGTCAACACTACTCGCGGACATTTGGACTTTAAGCTCATTCATTAACCGGCACGGAGTGAGTATCGGCAGAGCGTAGAGGGCGGTCTTTCGGGGCCGCCCTCTTTGCGTGTCTCTTGATTACCCTGCCATGATTACCGACGGTGCGCTACTACCTCACGTTGGAACAGGAATTGACCTCCGCAGGCGTG
>CABSBA010000071.1 GCA_902475825.1 uncultured Collinsella sp.
ATACCGCCCTGATGGTCGAAGTCGCTCATGCCGACGCCCGCCAGGCGCACATGTATCCCTTCCTGCCAGATGTTGTCGAGCAGTTCGAGCGCCACTGCCACGAAGATGTTCTCATCGTCGGTCGGATGGGGCAGCCGGCGCTGTGCCGAGCGACCGCTTCCATACGAATACTTGAGTTTGAGCGTCACCGTGGCGCCCGTTAGTCCCTGACGGCGCAGACGGCGTCCCACTGACTCTCCCAATAGCGCAATCGCCGCTTCGATGTCCTCACGCTCAGTCAAATCTTTCGCAAAGGTGCGTTCATTGCTGACCGACTTGACCTCGCGCTCTTCATCGAGGCTCGTGACTTCGGAGAGTTCGAGTCCCAGCGCACGCTGGCGCATGCGTTCGCCGTTGATGCCAAAAATAGAGGCCAAGGTGGATTCCGGTGCGCGGGATAGCTCGCCGAGCGTGTAGATGCGCATGCGGCGCAGCCGCTCCTCGGCCGATCTCCCGATGCCGCTCATGGCAGATACCGGCAGCGCTGCCAAAAAGCGCTGCTCGGTTCCAGGGCGCACGATGGTCAGCCCAAATGGCTTGTCCCGCTCGCTTGCGATCTTTGCGACCGTCTTGTTACAGCCCACGCCAATGGAGCAGGTCACCCCCAGCGCCGCCACGCGATCACTGATGCGCCGCGCAACCAGCAGCGGGTCCTCGGGTGCAAAGCGACCTGGCGTGATGTCGATAAAGGCCTCGTCGATGGATACGCGCTCAACGCGCGGGGTCTCGTCGGCGAGAATCGCCATGACCTGAGCGCTGACCTCGTGGTAGCGATCGAAATGCCCATGCGTCCAAATGGCCTGCGGACAGAGGCGCCGTGCCTCGGCCGAGGGCATGGCAGAGTGCACGCCAAAGCGACGTGCCTCGTATGAGCAGGTGGACACGACGCCGCGGGAATCGGCATCGCCGCCCACGATGAGCGGCTTGCCGCGCCACTCGGGATGATCGAGCGTCTCCACGCTCGCAAAAAACGCATCGAGATCCATCAGACCCACCGCCGGCCCCGTCCAGGGCGGCGGCGTGACGCCCGCAGCATCCTCATAACCGTATGTATGTTCGCGTCTTTTCATGGCATGAGTATACCGCGCAGCTCATGTGGGGTGCGTGGATGTGCTTGCAAATCGCGAATTCTTGTCTAAGATATGGATTTGCCTTCGACTACACCGAAGAAGTTGGTCTCACGGACTTCACCTGCCCGCGTCGATGGCGTATTATGTTCAACTGTTTGTTTGTAGTTGCAGCCTAAAGCTGCTTGGTTGGAGGAGTTTCCTTTGGCAGTCAAGATTCGCCTTGCTCGTCACGGCGCTAAGAAGCGTCCGTACTACCGTGTCGTCGTCGCCGATTCCCGCGCCCCGCGTGACGGTCGTATCATCGAGGAGGTTGGCCGCTACAACCCGATGACCGCCCCCAAGACCATCAACCTCGATCTCGAGAAGATCGCCGACTGGCAGTCCAAGGGCGCTCAGCTCACCGACGCTGTCGCTGCTCTGGTCAAGGCCGCCAACGAGGGCGAGAAGACCGAGACCGTCGTCAAGAAGTCCAAGAAGCAGCTCGCCAAAGAGGCCGAGGCCGCTAAGGCTGCCGCTGAGGCCGCTGAGGGCGCCGAGGAGTAAATCGTGCCTGAGGTTGACGCTGCACAGCTCGAGGGTGAGGCAATGCTCTCAGATCGCATCGCCGATCTCGTCGAATATCTCGTTGTTCAGATCGTCGACGACCCGGATTCCGTGAGCCTTGAGGTCATCGATGGTGACGACGCCTCCACGATTGAGGTTTCGGTTGCCGAGGATGACGTCGCTAAGGTCATCGGCCGTCGTGGCCGTACCATCAAGGCCATTCGCACGCTCGCCCGTGCACTGGCCGCTCGCCTCGACACTGCAGTCGAGGTAGAGGTTCTGGGCTAGGACCTTGAGGTCCCAGTACAAAAACATCGCCCGTGTGGTCAAGCCGCACGGAAGGAAGGGGGAGGTCCTCGCGCAGCCGCTGCGGGGGCTTCCTTCTGTATTGACGCCGGGTATGCGCGTCGCCTTGACGCCGCCGGCGCTCAAGCGCGACCGTTTTTGCACGGTCACATCGGTCACCGATACGGGCGATGGCGATCTGGTCTCGTTTGAGGGCATTGACGACTTGACGGCCGCCGAGGGCATCACCGGATGCTACGTGCTGGCAAATCGTGACGACTTTGAGCTCGATTCGCTCGACGCCGCCTATACCGACCTGATGGGTCGCGAGGTGGTTGACGAGCGCTTTGGCTCGCTCGGCACGATTGTCGAGATCATGTCGACGCCCGCCAACGATGTTTGGGTTGTCGAGGGCGATCGGTACGGCGAGGTGCTGATTCCCGTGATCGAGCAGGTTGTGCTCGATCTTCCCGATCAGGGGACAATTTCCGTCCATGTTATGGATGGTTTGATCGATATGGACAAGTAGGGAGGACAACATGCTGATCGAGACCCTTTCGGTCTTTCCCGAGATGTTTGAGCCCGTCATGTCCACGTCGATTTTGGGCCGC
Source organism: uncultured Collinsella sp. (assembly GCA_902475825.1). Classification (GTDB taxonomy): domain Bacteria; phylum Actinomycetota; class Coriobacteriia; order Coriobacteriales; family Coriobacteriaceae; genus Collinsella. The sequence continues at coordinate 2,549 of CABSBA010000071.1, forward strand.
GCCCGCAAGGCCGGCCTTTTTGATTTTAAGGCGTATAACCTGCGCGACTGGACGCACGACCGCCATCGCACCGTCGATGACGAGCCGTACGGCGGCGGGCAGGGCATGCTCATGAAGGTCGAGCCCATCGCCGAGGCCATCGAGGCTATTAGCTCCGAGGGTCCCAAACCCACCGTGGTGTTTTTTACCCCCTGTGGCGAGCCCTTTACGCAGCACGTGGCCGAGCGCCTGCTCAAAAGCGAGCGTCTGCTGTTTGTGTGCAGCCGCTACGAGGGCGTCGACGAGCGCGCGTATGCGTATGCCGACGAGCGTCTGTCGATCGGCGACTATGTGCTTACGGGCGGCGAGCTTCCCGCCATGGTCGTTGCCGACGCCGTCGTACGTCTGATTCCCGGTGCCCTTGGTGACGAGATGAGCAACGTCGATGAGTCGTTCTCGACTGCCGAGGACGGTGGCCTGCTCGAGTACGCGCAGTACACCCGTCCCGCCGAGTTCAACGGCGAGGGCGTGCCGCCGGTGCTCGTGAGCGGTGACCATGCCAAGGTTGACGCCTGGCGCCGTAAGAATGCCATCGAGCGCACCTGCCGCTGGCGTCCCGACCTGATCGAGACGGCGCGGCTTACGCCCGAGGAACGGGCATACGCGCAAGAGATTCTGGACGCGTCGTATTCGCAGAGCGAGGAGTGAGAATGGTTCCTTCGCAGCATTCCGTGCTAAAGGGTGCGTTTGAGTGGATCGCGGTCGTCGCGATCGCACTGGTCGCTACCTTTTTGATTCGCTCGTTTGTGGTCGAACCCTTTGTGGTGCCCACCGGCTCCATGGAGTCCACGATCGAGATCGGCGACCAGATCCTGGCGCAAAAGGTGAGCCTTGAGCTCGGCCAGCCCGTCAGCCAAGGCGATATTGTGGTGTTCCACAACCCCGATGGCACCTCCGAGCATGATGTTCTCGTCAAGCGTGTTATTGCCACGGCCGGCCAGACGGTCGACCTTCAGGACGGCAAGGTGGTCGTTGACGGCCAAGCGCTCGACGAGGGCTATACGACCGGCATGAGCTGGCCGCTTTCGGTCCAAGCTCCCGGCGCTCAGGTTCCCTAACACGACGCTCTTCCGATCTGGTGCGTGTGGGTGATGGGCGACAACCGCGAAAACTCTGCCGACTCGCGCTACTTTGGTCCCGTTGATCGCTCTGATTTGATCGCCGTGGCGCTTGTGCGCTACTGGCCGCTCAACCGCATCGGCACTATCGACTAAAAACCGCTATAGTACAGTACCTAACCGTGTAATCGTTTCGACGAGGGGATATTAGAGGCATGAACGCTTCATCGCTTTCCTTCCAAGACATCATCCTGCGCCTCCAGCAGTACTGGGGCGAGCAGGGCTGCGTCATTATGCAGCCCTATGACTCCGAGGTCGGTGCCGGTACCTTCCACACCGCGACCACGCTGCGCTCGCTCGGTCCCGCCGAGTGGCGCACCTGCTACGCTCAGCCTTGCCGCCGTCCCGCCGACGGCCGCTACGGCGAGAACCCCAACCGCATGCAGCACTACTATCAGTTCCAGGTGCTCATCAAGCCGTCGCCGGTCAACGCCCAGGAGCTTTACCTGGGGTCTCTTGCCGCTATCGGCCTGGACCCCAACGACCATGACGTCCGTTTTGTCGAGGATGACTGGGAGAGCCCGACCCTGGGCGCCTGGGGCCTTGGCTGGGAGGTCTGGCTCAACGGCATGGAGGTCACGCAGTTTACGTACTTCCAGCAGGTGGGCGGCATCGAGGTCGATCCCGTGCCCGTTGAGATCACCTATGGTCTGGAGCGCATCGCCATGTACGCCCAGGGCGTCAACTCCGTCTACGACCTGGTTTGGAGCTATCTGCCCGACGGCACGCCCATGACCTATGGCGACGTGTTCCTGGAGAACGAGCGCGAGTTTAGCGCTTACAACTTTGAGGTCGCCAACGTCGAGATGATGCGTCAGAAGTTTGACGACTACGAGGCCGAGTGCCACTCCTGCCTTGAGCGCAAGCTGCCGCTGCCCGCTTACGACTGCGTCATGAAGTGCAGCCATGCCTTCAACCTGCTCGATGCTCGCGGTGCGCTGTCCGCGGTCGAGCGTGCCAACTACATCCTGCGCGTCCGCGCCGTCGCCAAGGCGTGCTGCGAGGCCTATATGGCCGAGGTCGCTGGAGTCAACGAGAATGCCGATCAGGAAGGCGAGGTGGCGTAAGCCATGGCAGACGCTAAGGATTTCCTGTTTGAGATCGGTACGGAGGAAATGCCCTCCGCACCGCTGAACAATGCCGTCAAGCAGCTTGGCACCATGATCGCCAAGGGTCTCGACGAGGCCGGTCTGGCCCACGGCGAGGTCCGCGTGATCTCGAGCCCGCGTCGTCTGGCTGCGCTCGTGGCCAACGTCGCCACCGCGACCGATGAGGTCCATGAGGTCAAGCGCGGTCCCGCGGCAAACATTGCCTTTGATGCCGACGGCAACGCCACCAAGGCCGCCCAGGGCTTTGCCCGCAAGTGCGGTGTGGCTGCCGAGGACCTGGTCCGTCGCGAGGACACCGACGGTCGCGAGTATGTGTTCGCCGAGAAGAACATTCCCTCTGCACCGGCTACCCCGATCCTGACGGCTCTGTGCGAGAAGACGATCGCCGGGCTGCAGTGGCCCAACTATCGCAGCCAGCGCTGGGGCCACGAGCACGCGACGTTTGTTCGTCCGGTCCGTTGGATCTGCTGCCTTTTGTGTGAGGACGTTGTGCCCGTGTCCTTTGCCGACGTGACGAGTGGCAACACCACGCGCGGACATCGCGTTCTGGGCCCCGGTGACCATGCGGTCGCCAGCCCTGCCGTCTACGAGCAGGTGCTCGAGGACGCCGGCGTGCTCTCTGCCGAGCGTCGTCGCGAGGCCATCCTTGCCGGTATCGCCGAGGTCGAGGCTGCGCGCCCCGGTTGCCATGTCGACACGCCTAAGAAGGTCTTTGAGGAGGTCATCAACCTCTGCGAGTGGCCGACGGTGCTCGTCGGTACCTTCGATGAGGAGTTCCTCAAGGTCCCGCACGAGATCATCTGCGAGTCCATGCTCACCAACCAGCGCTACTTCCCGATCTATGACGGCGAGGGCAAGCTCACGCGTGAGTTCGTGGTCGTTTCCAACAGCAAGCCCGAGAACGCCGAGCGCGTGATCGACGGCAACGAGCGCGTCGTGCGCGCCCGTCTGGACGACGCAAAGTTCTTCTACGAGGAGGACCTGAAGATCTCCCTCGATGAGTTCCGTGAGCGTCTGGCCAAGGTTGCCTTCCAGGAGAAGCTCGGTAGCGTGCTCGCCAAGTCCGAGCGCATCGAGCAGCTCGCGCTTGCTATCGCCCGCGAGGCTCACCTGGGCGCCCATCTTGCCGCCGACGCTGCTCGCGCCGCGCACCTGTGCAAGGCAGACCTGGTGTCCAACGCCGTCGTCGAGTTCACGAGTCAGCAGGGCGTGATGGGCGGTTATTATGCGACCGCGATGGGGGAGAACGACGAGGTCGCTCATGCTATTCGCGATCACTATCGTCCTCGCTTTGCCGGTGACGAGCTGCCCGAGGGCACCGCTGGCTGCATCGTGGCCTGCGCCGACAAGCTCGATACCATTGCCGGTATCTTTGCCATCGGCGAGCCCCCGACCGGCTCCTCCGACCCGTACGCGCTGCGTCGCGCCGCCATCGGCATCATCAACATCCTGCGCGATCGCCTGCCGATTGACCCCACGTCGCTCATCGACTTCGCCCTTGAGCTCTATAGCGAGCAGGGTATCGAGTTCGATGCCGCCGAGGTCGCCCAACAGGTCCGTGACTTCTTCCATGGCCGCCTGGTGAGCATGGCCCGCGACGAGAAGATTCCGGCCGATACCGTCGCCGCCGTCTCCGCGGTGCACATCATCGCCCCGTCCGTCTTCTTCGCCCGCTGTGCCGCGCTCGACGAGGCCCGCAAGAACGATGCCGAGACCTTCGACAACCTGGCTACCGCCTATGCCCGTGCCGCTCACATCTCCAAGCCCGAGCTGGGTGCGGAGTACGACCGCAGCCTGATGGGCGAGGTCGAGCTCGCGCTCGCCGACGCCTCCGAGGCTGCTCAGACCGCTGTCGATGATGCCCTTGCTGCCGAGGATTACCCGGCCGCATTTGCCGCCCTTGCAGCTCTGCGTGCCCCCATCGACCGCTTCTTCGACGAGGTTATGGTCATGGACAAGGACGAGCAGCTCCGCGATAATCGCCTTAAGCTGCTCAACCGCTTCGAGGCCGTTTTCTCCGGCATCGCCAACATCGGTGAGCTTGCTCGCAAAAAGTAAGCCAGCCTGCGCATAAGCGCAAAAGGAGCCCCGCATGGATTGCCCGGTCACCGCTCGTCCCACCGTTATCGTTATCTCCGACTCGCTCGGTGATACCGCTTGTGAGGTGGTGCTTGCGGCGTCCGGGCAATTTGATGAAGGGGCTTTTCATCTTTTGCGCCTGCCTAAGGTGATCTCGGTGGAGCAGGTTAAATCGTTTGTGGGTCCGCGCGTCGATGCGGACCATCGCGATATTGCCGTGTTCCACACCATTGTCGATCCGGCGCTGCGCGCCCGCGTGCTCGATTACCTGGGCATGCTGCATATCCGTTCGGTCGACCTGATCGGTCCGACGCTCGCTGTGCTGTCGTCGCTTATCGGCGTGCCGCCCAAGGGCGTCGCGGGCGTGATTCACAAGACCGATGACCGCTATTTCCATCGCATCGAGGCCATGGAGTATTTTGTTGAGCACGACGACGGGCGCGGTTGCGACGATCTGTCTGGTGCCGATATCGTGCTGCTGGGCGTATCGCGCACGTCCAAGACGCCGCTGTCGATGTATTTGGCCTTTCAGGGGTACAAGGTTGCCAATGTTCCTTTGGCCCATGGCATGGAGCCACCGAAGTCAATTTACGAGGTCGACCCGATGCGGTTGTTTGGCCTGATTTCGACTGTCGATGTTATCTCCGGGATTCGCGATAGCCGCTTGGGCGATGATTACACTCGTGCCGTTGCCGGCTCCTATGCCGAGCCCGAGAGCGTACGCAGCGAGCTCGAGGAAGCCCGTGCCCTCATGAAGCGTCTGGGCTGCTTTGTGGTGCGTACCGATGGCAAAGCGATTGAGGAGAGCGCCTCCGAGATCATCAGTCACTTGGAGGAAATCCAAG
>CABSBA010000072.1 GCA_902475825.1 uncultured Collinsella sp.
CCCAAGCCCGAGCTGCAGATGGAAAAGATCCTGTTTGCCTGCGACGAGCTCACCGGCCTGATCGGTGCTGCCGTGATCATGCGTCCGAGCAAAAGCGTCATGGACTTTACGACTAAGTCGCTCAAGAAAAAGTTCAAGGACAAGCGCTTTGCCGCCGGCTGCTCGCGCGACGTGATTTCACAGGGCGCCGAGATGCTGGGCTGGGAGCTCCCCGAGCTCTTCGACCGCACCATCGCAGCAATGCAGTCCTTCGCCCCCGACCGCGACACCTTCCAGGCCTAACCGCCCACGCCACCTATAACCACCACGAAGGTGCCTGTCCCCTTTGTGGTGGTTTTTCGTTTGCGAGAGGTTTAGGGGCGGACCTGGCCGGTGCCGCGGAGCTTATATTTGTAGGTGGTGAGGGCCTCGGCGGCAAAGGGGCCGCGGGCGTGGAGCTTTTGGGTCGAGATGCCGATCTCGGCGCCCAGGCCAAACTCGCCGCCGTCGGTGAAGCGCGTGCTGGCGTTGGCGTACACGGCCGAGGCGTCGACCGCATCCAGGAAGCGCTCGCAGGCATCCTCGTCCTCGGCGATGATGGCCTCGGAATGCATGGTGCCGTAGCGGTTGATGTGTGCGATGGCCTCGTCCTCGTTTGCCACGACCTTCACGCTCATCTCGAGCGCCAGATACTCGCGTCCCCAGTCCTCCTCGGTTGCGGCAACAAAGTCATCGCCCTCGGCAAGACCGGCATCGGCGCATGCGGCGCACGTGGCCTCGTCACCGTGAATCAGCACGCCGTGGTCGTGCAGCACGGCCACGGCCGCCGGCAAAAACGAATCTGCCACGGCGCGGTCGACCAGCAGCGACTCAGCGGCATTGCACACGCCCACGCGCTGGGTCTTGGCATTGACGATAATGTTGAGCGCCTTGTCAAAGTCAGCGGATTCATGCACGTAGATGTGGCAGTTGCCTGTACCCGTCTCGATCACCGGCACAAGCGACTCGCGCACGCAGCGCTGGATCAGGCCCGCACCGCCACGCGGAATGAGCACATCGACGATGCCGCGAAGCTTCATGAGCTCGCCGGTGGCCTCGCGGTCGGTAGACTCAATCATCGAGACGGCCTCGCGCGGGAAGCCCTGCGCCTCGAGGGCATCGGCCAGCAGTTCGGCAATCATGGCGCACGAGTGATAGGCCAACGAACCGCCGCGCAGGATGCAGGCGTTGCCGGTGCGGATGCAGATGCCAGCGGCATCGGCCGTCACGTTGGGACGCGCCTCATACACCATGGCAACCAGACCCAGCGGCACGCTCACGCGGGTCAGGTCCACACCACTTGCAAGCACGCGGTGGTCGAGCACGCGGCCGACAGGATCGGGCAGCTCAGCGAGCTTCTCCAGGCCGGCGGCCATACTCTCGACGCGCTCGGGCGTCAGCAACAGGCGATCGAGCAGGCCAGCCGAGGTGCCTGCATCACGCGCGGCGGACATATCGAGCTCGTTGGCGGCAACGATGGAATCGACGCCGTCGCGCAGCGCCGCGGCCATGGCGCGCACGGCCTCCTGGCGCTGGACATCGCTCGCCGTGGCAAGCGCGCCCGAAGCGGCCTTGGCCTCAACGGCAAGATCGTGAACGTAGGTGGCTATATCGACCGACATGAACGGCCCTTTCTCTTAGATGTTTGCCAACCATGGTAGCCGATTTGCACGCATCCTCGCAGACGGCGGTAGAATTGGTCAACCCGAAACACCGCAACGAATGGAAGCATCACATGGCGCTCATCACTTCGTACCACGTCCCCGGCCTCTACGTCGAGGACCACAGCATCGACGTCCCCCTCGACTGGCGCGGCCTGGAGCCCATGCTTTTGGCCGTCGGCAGTACCATGCGCCGCGGCGCAATGCCGGCGCCCATCGCCGGTGCACCCGAAAGCATCAAGCTCTTCTACCGTGTGGTTTGCGCACCCGACCGCATTAACGACGACTTGCCGCTCCTCCTCTTTTTGCAGGGCGGCCCCGGCGGCGAGAGCCCGCGTCCGCTGTCGCCCACAAGCGATGGCTGGATCGAGGAGGCCGTCAAGCATTTCCGCGTCGTGCTGCCCGACCAGCGAGGTACCGGGCGCAGCAGCTGCGTAGACGGGCGTACGATCGCGGCTCTGGGCGATCGCGCCGAGGCAGCAGGAGCCGATGCGGCCCACTCGCAGGCGGACTTCCTCAAGCGCCACCTCGCCAGCTCCATCGTGCGCGATTTTGAGTACCTGCGCCTGGTGGGCTTTGGCGGCAAGCCCTGGGTCACACTCGGGCAGAGCTACGGCGGCTTTTTGACGTTGAGTTATCTGTCGCTCTTCCCCGAGGGCGTGGCGGCAAGCTTTACCTGCGGCGGCATTCCGCACGTGCCGGCGAGCGCCAGCGAGGTCTACGCGCACACCTTCCCGCGCATGGCGGCCAAGACCCAGCAGTATTATGACCGCTACCCCGCCGACGTCGAACGCGTGGCGGCCCTGGCAGATGCCCTCGAGGAGCAAAAGCCCGCACTGCCCGACGGCTCGCCGATGACGGTCGAGCGCCTGCAGCTCATGGGCAGCGACTTTGGCATGAAGCCGAGCTTTGAGCGCATGCACTGGATTATCGACCACGCGTTTGTTGATGGCGACGGTACGCTGAGCTGCGGTTCCTCGGTATCCGACAGCTTTTTGATGCACGCCTTCGAGCGCACCAACACGCGCACAAACCCGCTTTACTGGACGCTGCAGGAGTTCATCTACGCCGACGGCGACACCATGCCCATTCACTGGGCTGCAGCCGAGGAAAAGGCCCATCGCGCCGAGTTCGACACGCTCGCGCGCCCGCTCATGTTTACCGGCGAGGCCATGTTCCCGTGGATGTTTGAGCAGATGCCTGAGCTCAAGCCCTTCAAGCCCGCCATGGACCTGCTGATGGAAGACACCAGCTGGGACAAGATCTACGACCCGCAGCGCCTAGCGTGCAACGAGGTGCCACTCCAGGCCGCGGTGTACTTCGACGACATGTACGTGGACTCGGGCTTGCAGCTCGACACGCTCAGCCGCGTGGGCAACTCGCATGCCTGGGTGACCAACGAGTTTGAGCACGATGGCCTGCACGGCAGCGCGGTGTTCAAGCACCTCTTCGACGAAGCCCTCAACCGCGGAGACCTGCGCAGGATCTTCTAGCAAAGGAGTGTCCCCAACTGCCGGCACAAAAGGAACGTCCCCAAGTGCCAGGTTAATGAAGTCATTGTAGAAAGAGGACGGAAAGCGAAAACGCCCCTAAGCGAGCAAGGTGACGTGAAAGAGGAGGGCATTGACCTTCTGGTCATGCCCGACGATTGAACGTCAGATTGCCGCTTAGGGGCGTTTGCAGCGTCGACCCGTTAGGCGAAGACGATTAAGTTATCTCGATGAATCGCGGGCTTCTCGGCCAGGTCTGCCAGCAGGCGGTTGCCGGCAATCTGGTCCTGGCGGCGTCCGGCTGCAAGCTCCAGCACGTCCGAATCGGCCTCGGCAATACCACGCGCGACAACCATACCGCTCGGGTCGCACACGTCGAGCACATCGCCCTCGGCAAACTGACCATCGACCTCGCGAATACCCACCGCGAGCAAGGACGAGCCACGGCTGACCAGCGCCTTCGCGGCGCCGTCATCGACCGTCACCGAGCCATGCGCCTTGTCGCCCAGCGCGATCCACAGCTTGCGGGGCGCAATGTCCAGACGCTCCGCCGGCGGATCGAACAGCGTGCCCACACTCTCGCCGCGAGCGAGGCGCACGAGCGCATCGGGCTCCTCGCCCGAGCAGATCACGCTCTGAATGCCCGCCGTCATCAGAATGCGGCTCGCGCGGATCTTGGTAATCATGCCGCCTGTGCCCACCGATGTGGAAGAATCGCCCGCCGAGGCGATGATCTTGGCATCGATCTTATGCACGACCGGGACAAACTCGGCCGTTGGGTCCTCATGCGGATTGGCGGTATAGAGCCCATCGATGTCCGAGAGCGTCACGCACAGATCGGCAGAAACCAAGCAGCTTACGAGCGCCGCCAGCGTGTCGTTGTCGCCAAACTTGATCTCGTCGACAGTAACGGTATCGTTCTCGTTGACAACCGGCACCACGCCAAGCTCCACCAGGCGCAGCAGGGCGTCGCGTGCGTGCAGGTAGGACGTGCGGCGGGCCGTATCGTGGCGCGTGAGCAGCACGAGCGAGGTGAGCAGGTCGCGCGCATGAAACTCCTCGTCGTAGGCCGACGAGATGATACACTGACCGGCCGAGGCGCAGGCCTGCAGGCTCGGCAGGTCGCCGACCGGCTTGCGGTCGAAGCCCAACACGGGATAGCCGCAGGCGATAGCGCCCGAGCTCACCACGACCAGGCGCCAGCCGAGTTTGCGCAGGGCTGCGGCCTGATCGGCAAGCCCGCCGATAAAGGCGCGGTTGACCTTGCCGTCGGCGCCCACCACCGTGGACGAACCGATCTTTACCACCATCGTTTTATAAGAAGTCGTCATACGTCAAACCAATCGAATGTTGAGCAGGCGGGCGAGAAAATGATCCGTTTTCCTCCGTCCCCTTCGGATCATTTTGCCCAGGGGAAGGCCGAAGCCGCGGCCATGTTCTTGCGCACGAGCTCGTCGCGCACCTGTGCCAGGCCCTGCTCCATGCCCACCACATAAGTCTGCGGGTACAGGAAGCGCTTGTAGACCGGATCCAGATGGTCCAGTGCCCAGGTGCAACGCTCGCGTGCGTCCTCAATGCTCTCGCGCGGGGCAACGGCACTGCCATCGCGCACGATCGGCGCCAGCAGCTCGCGATACTCAAGCTCGGAAACGTCGGTCACCAGGGCGGCATCATTCACGGCCACGAGGGTATTGCCACGCGCGGCGCCCTCCCCCGCCAGATGATCCTCGTCATAGATCATGTCGCAGATCGGGCCGCCAAAGCCGTCGTAATAGCGGCGCACGCGCTGCACGCCCGGGATCGTGCGCTTGTAGGGCTGCTCGGAGAGCTTGACCACCGGCGTCCACGGGTCCGTCTCGCTCGCACGGCGGGCGGAAAGCTTGTACACGCCGCCCAGCGCCGGCTGGTCATAGCAGGTCGCGAGCTTGGTGCCCACGCCAAAGCTATCGATAGGCGCACCCTGGTCGAGCAGTGACTGAATCGTGTACTCGTCAAGATCGTTGGAAACCGAGATCCCCACATAGGGCAGGCCCTCGGCATCAAAACGGCCGCGCACATACTTGGAGAGCTTGGCGAGGTCGCCCGAGTCGATGCGAATAGCCGACAGGCGCTCGCCCACCGCCTCCATCTCCTTGGCAACCGTAATGGCATGCTCGCAGCCCTCACGCACATCGTAGGTGTCGATGAGCAGCGTACAGTTCTTGGGGCTCGACTTGGCAAAGGCGCGGAAGGCCTCGAGCTCGGAATCGAAGCTCATCACCCAGCTGTGCGCATGCGTGCCAAAGACGGGAATACCGTAGCGGCGACCGGCGAGCACATTGGACGTAGAGGAACAGCCGGCCACATAGCTCGCGCGCGCGACGGCCAGGCCGCCATCGGGACCCTGGGCGCGGCGCAGACCAAACTCGGCCACGGGACGACCGTCCGCCGCCAACACCACGCGCGCCGTCTTGGTGGCGACAAGTGTCTGGAAGCCGACGATGTTGAGCAGCGCTGTCTCGAGCAGCTGGCACTCCAGCGCGGGGCCGGTGACGCGCACCATGGGCTCGCGCGGAAAGACGAGCTCGCCCTCAGGGACGGCATCGATATTTACATGCGCACGAAAAACGCGCAGGTAATCGAGGAATCCAGGCTTGAACATCGCGCCGCCGGCCGGGGCCTGGAGCGAGGCGAGGTAGTCGATATCCTCGGGCGTAAAGCGCAGGTTCTCGACCAGCTCAGGCAGCTCGGCGGTGCCGCACATGACGGCGTAGGCGCTACCAAAGGGATGGTCGCGGTAAAACGCGGTAAAACAACCCTGCTCATTGGCCTTGCCGCTCTCCCACAGGCCCTGGGCCATAGTGAGCTCGTACAGATCGGTGAGCATTGCGATGTCGGTGGGATGCGAGATGTCGGTCAAAGCCATGGGGCGACCTTTCGGATGCGTTGTGCAGAAGTTGAGGGTTGGACAAGGCGGACGTGCGGGCATGGAGCCCGGCGCGAACAGATTAGTGCAGGCCCATGCTGCCCGTAATCGTGTAGACCATAAAGACGACAAACGCGACCAAGGCGAGCGCGATAATGATCTTTTGAGCCGGGGCCATACCGGGGATCTCGCCCTCGGCCGTAGGCTCCTTGGAGGTGACCATGCGCTGGGCAAAGGTCATCTCGTCACGACTCGGCTTGGGCTCGGCGGGCTTGGGATGAGCCACCTTTTTAGATTGAGGTTTGGGTGTGGCAGGCGCAGGCTTCGCAGCGGCGGGCTTGGGTGCGGGCATGGGCTTGCGCTCGGATGCGGCATTCGCGGCGGCCTCCTCGGCCTTTGCGCGCTCGGCACGCAGGGCAGCCAGCTCCTCACGCTCGCGACGAGCCTCTTCCTGAGCCTCGCGGCGGGCCTTCTCGGCGCGGAGCTCTTCCAACTCGGCGCGCTCCTCGTCAGACAATGGTTGGGACTCAAGCTCGGCCATGGTACCGCCCTTTCTTTTTAAAAAAAGCCGCCGACACAATGTCAGCGGCTTATCAAATCCAAGGGTGGAGACGAAGGGAGTCGAACCCTCGGCCTCTGCCATGCGACGGCAGCGCTCTCCCAACTGAGCTACGTCCCCAGGACAAGTTGTTATTTTACCTACGGCTCGCCAACTGTCAACGCCCAATAACCAGTCTTTTTGAGACGGGGCCATTTTGACTACCTTTCGAGCAAGAAATCCTCTCGATGATTTTTTAATCCCCGTCCCAGAAAAATCATCGGCGAACGCGCTACTTTGCGCTGGTGAGGACGCCGGTGGTGTCGAAGGCCGGGGTAAAGCTCTCGTCTACCGCGCCGCCCTCTTGCCAGAACATCGTCGTAAAGCCAAGGTCATCGGCATGGTCGAGTACCTGCTCGTACTCCTCGCGCGTCACAGCACGCGCCAGGTCGCCGCCCTGCTCGCGCATGAGCGCATTGGGCGTGTACTGGTTCATGACCGAGATCGGCACATCGCCCACCGTCTGCCACACCAGGTCCAGCACGCGACACGAATCGTCTGCATGTCCCGGCAGTACCAGATGGCGCACGATCATGCCGCGCTTCATGAGCCCGTCCTCGTCCACCAGCTCTCCCCCGCGGCGCTCAATTTCGCGCGCCATTTGCGCTAAGCCCGACACGGCCACACGCGGGTAATCCTTAATGTGAGAGAGCGACTGTGCAAGCGCCGCATCGGCATATTTAAAGTCGGTAAGCCACACGTCGACCAGATCGCCCAGCGCCGCCACGGCACTCGCGCGTTCATAACCGCTCGTGTTGTAGACGACTGGGATGACCAGTCCGCGCGCCCGTGCCGCGGCAATCGCCGCCGGCAGCAGGCGCGCGTAGTGCGTCGCCGTCACCAGGTTAATGTTGTTCGCACCCTGGTCCTGCAGCTCCAACATAATCTCGACCAAGCGCTCGGGCGAAATCTCGAGCCCAAAATTGCCCGTCGAGATCTCGTGGTTCTGACAATAGACGCATTTGAGCGAGCAACCGCTAAAGAAAATCGTGCCCGAACCGGCCTCA
>CABSBA010000073.1 GCA_902475825.1 uncultured Collinsella sp.
CGTCTTCTTTATGGGTGACAAGCGCGTGGACTAACGTTCGTGGGCTGGCTGACGGTTTTAACGGCTGCGCTTGCCCCTCCAGACATTTGATAACAGAAAAAGGCCTGTCCCGTTGTTCGCGGGACAGGCCTTGCTGTTGCGGCTAGCGTTTCTTTCCGCGGAAGAAAAAGCCGTGCAGCGAGGGCTTGAGTCCGCGGTTGGCGCGACGTTCCTCGATATGATCGTGGATCGAAGCGACGCGTTCGATGACTTCGTCGGGGATCGGCACATCGGGATTCATGTTCTCGACCTGGCTGACCTCGGCGGCGGCGACCTGGTCGATAATGGGCACATCGTCGCGCGAGATGACGGGCGTGGCGTCTTCCTTCATCTTGCGGTAGCGCTGCATCATGTCGGTCTGCAGCTGCTGGGCCGAAGGCGGTGTCCAGATGATGGCGTTGGCGCCGGCGGCGATGGTTTCACGGATGCTCTCGGGCGTCTTGCCGCCCGGTGCGATGAGCGGCAGGTTGGGATAGTGCTCGCGCAGTTCACGCAGGACCTGCGGCGTGTTCTTGCCGGCCGCGATGTTGAGGATCTTGGCTCCGGCGCGCACCTTGGCGTGAGCATCGTCGTCGCAACGTACGACCGTGGCGATGACGGGGATGTCGGCGATGTTGGTGATGTGCTCGACCATCTCGGCAGTGGCGGGGGAATTGACCACGCAGCCCGCCGCGCCCTGCATCTCGGAGACGGCCGCCATCTGCACGGAGCGCTTACCGGTGGTGGTGCCGCCGCCAACGCCCACAAAGACCGGGCACTCGGCAACGGTCAGCAACGCTTGCGTAATGGCGGGCTGCGGCGTGAAGGGGTAGACGGCAAACACGGCGTCGGCATTGGAATTGCGGATGACCGCCACGTCGGTGGTGTAGATGAGCGATTTGATGCGGCGGCCAAAGAGCGTAAAGCCGCTGGCCTCCTCGATCTCATCGGGCATACGGAGGGCCGCCTTGCGCAGGCGCCCGTCGATGGGCAGCGGCTCCATGGGCAAAAGGCCGTTGGGAGTTACGGCCACCTGGGGCTCGGTAAATTCGTCTGCAAGCTCTACCTCGGAGAAGTCGACCGAAGCGACGATGTCCTCGTGAACCTCGGCGGGAACATCGATGGGGGCTTGGTCGTTCGTCGCGGCAGGCGTATCGAAGGAGCTGGTGGCGACAAAGGCGTCGACGCGCTCGTTCAAATCGTTGAGAGAATCCATGGCGGTCCGTTTCTATGTTGTGCGCCCGTCAGCGTGCGACAGGCGCTACGATTGCTAAATCGTTTGACGAGTTGATTTTTCCCCGCTGCGCCATCCGTTAGACTGAAGGGCCGGCGAACGTGAAGGAGCTGTGGTGGCGGGAATCGAGGTGCTATCTTGAATGTCCCGTATACAAAAGAGAGGTGACGCGGTATGGAATTCTCGGCAATGTTGGGCTCGATTGGCCTATGCGTGGGTGCAATCGTTGCCGCCGCGGTCATCTACTTTGCGGTCACGGCCATTAAGGGCAAAAAGGCCGAGCGCAAGGAGCGTGAAGCGCTTGCGCGGCATAAGGACCAGCAGGACAAGCGTGCACGGCGATAGCTTGTTGAGTTTTGGATCCGTGCGCTAGCTGCGTTTTCGGACCAGGGCGATATAGAAGCCCTCAAAGTCGCGGCTGGGCGGAATGGTCAGCGTGCCGGGCATGCCGTTGGCAATGGCCGAGACGTGGCCGGCGGCGATGGCCTCGGTGAGCGTGTTGTGCTCGATGCGCGGCTCCTCGCCGGCATCCTGGGCGCGACGCGCTTCACTTTCGCTCGGCGTGCCGTCGAGGGGGATGAGCTCACAGTCCATGTGCTTGTCGAGGGCCTCTTGCAGGGCATCCTCGTTTTCCTGCGGCAAGATCGAACACGTCGAATAGACCAGCGTGCCGCCCGGTTTGAGGGCTCCCATGGCGCGGTCCAGAAGCGCGCGCTGCGAGCGGGCGCATTTGACGAGCAACTGCTCGGTAAGGCCGCGCAAGCTCTTTTCGTTGCCGCTGATGACGGTGCCCGTGCCGGTGCAGGGGGCGTCGAGCAGGATGCGGTCAAAGCGGAAGAACTCGTCAAGCTCGCGTGCGTCAATACGCATGACGGGCACGTTTTTAGCGCCCTGGCGGCCCAAGTTGGCCTCGAGCTTTTCGGCGCGGGGAATGCTCATCTCGCAGGCGGTGAGGTGCGCCTGTCCCTGGGTGAGGGCGGCGATCTGCGTTGTCTTGCCGCCGGGGGCTGCACACATGTCCAGGATGTCCTCGCCGGCCTGAGCGCCCAGCACGAGCGGCGGCATCATCGACGACAGGCTCTGCAGGTAGATCTTGCCGTCACGGTAGATGTCGAGGCCCCAAAGGTCGGAAACTTGGGCGTCGGGCAGGACGAAGGCATCCTGGTACCAGGCAACGGTTTGGTAGGCGATCCCGGCGGCGTCGAGTGCCGCGGCGATGTCCTCGGCGGTCGTCTTGAGCGTGTTGGCGCGTAGCGTGACCGGGCGCGTGGCTGCGGCGCCAAAGCCCTCGATCATGAGCTCGGCATCGGCGAGCGTGAAGGCGCCGGCAACCGTGTCGACCATAAAGCGCGGCAGGTCGGCAGCGCAGGGAAGGGCGGCAAGCCGGTCGGAAAGCTCGGTGGCGGCAAACTGCCTGAGCTTGAGCTCGGGCTTAACCTGCTTTTTCTGCTTACGACGACGCGGCTTGGACATCCGTCTTTCCTTCCCGTCCCAATTTGACTACTTTCCGGGTACGCTGCTGCTGGCGTGCTTTAGTACTGGCTCTCGTGCTTGCTAAAGAAGTCGAAGCGCGGGGGCAGCGGCTTCACGCGGTGCTCGCCGGGCTTCTCACCCAGGCTCTCCACAAACTCGTCCGTGGAGGCAAAGATGTTGTCCCAGCTAAAGAAGGCGACCGGGTCGACGTCGAAGTACTCGCAGATGAGCTCGCAGCCGGCCGGGACGATGCCGTGCATCAGGACGGTTGCCACACGCAGCTCGGTAAAGGCGTCGACCAGAGCCTGCTTCATGGCGGTGTTGGCTGGCTCGCCCTCGAGCTTGTTGGCGGCCTTGGAGGCATCGCTCCAGCGCTTGTTGGCGGCGCGCAGGTAGTCGTCGCACACGGCGAGCGCGCGGTGCGTCTCGAACTTGTACATGGCCTGCTCAAAGGCAAGGGCGGCCTGCTCGGCAGCCTCGACCACGGCGGCAGAGGCGGCACCGGCGGGAATGCAACCGTTGCGATAGGGGCTCTCGTCGCCCTCCTTGACGGCGACGCCGTAGAAGCAGCTGCGGGCCAGGCGGTTGAACACGCCGGTCAAAAGGGCACTCTCCTTAAGGGCCGGGTCGATAACGCGCTTGTCGTCGCAGGCGCGCACCTCGTTGCCGTCCTTGTCCTTGCCGGTCACGCGGGTGTCATATGCCTTGGGGCTAAAGCTCACCGGCTTCTCGGATAGGCCGAGCGACAGCCAATGCGCGCGCATCTGCTCGCAGGTGTAGTGGTTGAGCAGGTCGTCTGCCGGCGGTGGAGGCGTCTGCGAGGACGAGCTGGCCTTTTTGCCCATGTAGAGCAGGTGGTAGCAGGCGCTGACGGTGCTCTGCGTGAGGTTCCAACCCAGGGCCTCCCACATGGCGGTCTGCGCGATGCAGTAGAAGTAGATGTTGTCCTGGCCGATGAACTGGTAGATCTGTGCGTCGTCCGAGCACCACCAGTCGCGCCAGTCGAGTGAGCTGTGCTGGTAGGTGGGTGCGGGTACCTGCGTGGAATCGGCGGCGGGCTCGCCCATAAGGGCGGCGTCCTGGGCGGCGACACCCTCGGTTACGCCGGCGGCGCGGGCATCGCGTGCGAGTACGGTGCGGGTGTAGCTGATGGGCGCCCACAGGCTCTCGGGCCAGCACCAGCAGGTGACGTCGTTCACGCCGTCGACTTCGGGCACCGGAACGCCCCAGTCGATGTTACCGGTGATGCGGAAGGGCACGAGCGCCTTGCCGCTGCGGAAGCGCACGCCGCCGTTGGCGAGCACCGCGTGGGCGTCGTCGCGCTCCTTCCAGCTGGGGAAGGTGACGGTAAAGCTGCTCTTGTTGCCCTCGGGCTCCAGCACGGTGTGCTCGGGCAGCTGGTCCTCGACGGCGTCGAAGGCCTCGCGGAACTTGTTCTGAATATAGAGCTGTGCCGGCAGCAGCCACTCCTCCATGGTCTTGGAGACCACGGAGCGAACCTGCGGGTTCTGGGCGAGCTTGGCGGTGTAGGTCTTCATAAAGTCGAGGTAGGCCGGCAGGTCGAAGTAGAGGTTGTCGACCGGGCGCAGCTCGGGCACCTCGCCGGTGAGCTGGCTCTTGGGAGCGATGAGCTCCTCGGGCTCAAACTGGTGACCCAGGTCGCACTCGTCGGCGTACGCCTTCTCGGACTTGCAACCCTGAATGGGGCAGTGGCCGATCACCTGACGGCCGTTGAGGAACGTGCCGGCCTTGGCATCGTAGAACTGCAGCGTGGAGCGCTTGGAGATGGTGCCCTGCTCGTGCAGGCGCTCGATAATCTCGGCGGTCACCTCGTTGTGAATCTGCGCAGCCGGCTCAAGGCCCGAGCCGCCGTAGATATCGCAGCTGATGTTGTAGTTGTTGAGGGTCGCGGCCTGGCGGGAGTGATTGGACTCGACATACTCGCCGATGGACTTGTCGTAGCCCTCGTTCTCCTTGAGCTTGCGGTAGCTCTCCATGATGGGCGAGCCGTAGCAGTCGGTGCCCGAGGTGAAGATGACGTTCTCGCGGCCCAGACGGTCGCGCAGGAAGCGGGCGAAGAAGTCGGCCGGGACAAAGACGCCGCCAACGTGGCCAAAGTGAAGGCCCTTGTTGCCGTAGGGCTCGCCGGCGGTAACGATGGCGCGGCGAGGCCAGCTGGGACGGTCGTTCATGGAGTATTTGGATGCCATGGGACTCCTTCGCATATGGTGAGAGCGCGGCCGGGCGCAAGGCCTGACGACGCGGTGGTCAATTCGTGCATATCGTTCGACATTATCGCACATGCGGACGGGTACGTGGCAGGGGCGCTATCCTAAGATGCTATGAATGAGATTTCCAACATACATGCGTTTGAGGACGAGGATTTTCTGCACGCCTGCTTTGTGTGGGGGATGGCCGTGCTTGGCGCATTTGCCGTGTGTCTGGTGCCGGTGTTTATGCTGCTGGGCGGGCCCGCGGACCTGGATGCGGCGGATGCGGGCGGTTGGACGGCCGTTTTGGGCTGGATAGTCGGCTTGGCTGCGGTTTCGGCGGCGTCATTTGCCGTGCATGAGTTGGTGCACGGTGTGTTTTTTAAGCTGCTGGCGCCTGCGGGCGCGAAGGTGACCTTTGGGGCAAATCGCGAGACGGCGATGATCTATGCCTGCGCCGAGGGCGTTGTGTATTCGCGCATGCGGTACGTGGCGGTTTGCCTGGCGCCGACGGTTGTTGTGACGGCGGCGTTTGCCCTGGGGTTTGCGTTTTCGGGCTATCCGCTGCTGTGCTACCTGGCGGCCGGCTTGCATTTGTCGGGTTGTGTGGGCGATTGGTATTACGTGCGGACCATTTTGCGCGACCGCCGCATTGTCGCCTGCGAGGACACGTCCTTTGGCGTGCGCTTTTTCGCAAGGTAGTCTTTTGGGATGATTTTTCTGGGACGGGGATGTTGATGAAGCCGTTGCTGCTGCATGCTTGCTGCGCGCCGTGCTCGCTGGAGCCGGTTCGCTTGCTGCGCGAGGAGGGGTTTGAACCCACAATCTGCTGGACCAACCCTAATATTCAGCCTCACGATGAATGGCAGCGGCGTTTGGACGAGCTGCGCCGGTGGTGTGCCGATGGCGACATCGAGCTTATCGAGGCGGGGGAGGACCGCGAGCGCTGGGAGGCCGGCGTGGCCCCGCTGGGCGCCGATCGGCCCCGTCGCTGTCGAGCCTGCTATGCCCTGCGTCTGGCCGAGGCGTGCCGTGTGGCCCAGGAGCGCGAGTTTGAGTTTGTGGGCACGACGCTCGCCGTCTCGCCGTATCAGTTGTTCGAAACCTGCAATGATGTGTTGGAGCGTCTGGCTGCCGCCCGCGGGCTTACGCCGGTGATTCGCGATTTTCGCCCGTATTATCCCGAGGCCACGCGTCGTTCGCGTGAGCTGGGCATGTATCGGCAGAATTACTGCGGCTGCCGATTCTCGGCCGTCGAGGCGGCCATGGACCGCGCCCGCATCCGCGACGAGCGCAAAGCGTCCAAAAAGTAGTTCTTTTGAGCTGGCAGCCTGCTAGGATGTAGAGCGGACTTTAGCTATATAAGGAGTATCCGACGTGTCTATGCGTACCGATGATTTTGACTACAACCTTCCTGAGGAACTGATCGCCCAGGCGCCTGCCGAGCCGCGTGACTCCTGCCGTCTGCTGGTGGTGGATCGCAAGGGCTCCCAGGCGGGAACGCCGCTGGAGCACGGCGGTACCGTTGAGCACCGTATCTTCCGCGATATCATCGACTATATCGAGCCAGGCGATGTGCTCGTCATCAACAAGACGCGCGTGATGCCGGCCCGCCTGATCGGTCGCAAAGCCGGCTCGGGTGGCGTGGTCGAGACGCTGCTGCTCAAGCGCCGCGAAGATGTTGACCCGCTGGGTCACGTTTGGGAGTGCCTGGTCAAGCCGGGCAAGCGTCTTAAGCCCGGTGCTCAGATTGAGTATCGCGCCGGTGGCGCCCATGCGCCCGAGGGGGCTCCCGTGGTGCTGACAGCCGAGGTTGTCGACTTTGTCACTGATAGCCGCGGTGGCCGCCTGGTGCGCTTTGAGCCGGCCGGGTGCAATGCCGCCGGCGACCCGCGCACGCTCGACGAGGCCATCCATGCTGCCGGCCACGTGCCGCTGCCGCCCTACATTACCGATTACGAGGGAGATCCCGAGAAGTACCAGACCGTTTACGCCATGAAGGAGGAGCACTCGGCTGCCGCTCCCACGGCGGGCCTACACTTTACCCCCGAGCTCATGGCCGCTATCGAGGCCAAGGGTGCGAAGTTTGCCGCCGTTGAGCTCGAGGTGGGCATCGACACCTTCCGCTTGGTTGAGGAGGACGACCCTACGCAGCACGTCATGCACACCGAGCGCTACCACGTGTCGCAGGAAGTTGTCGACGCCGTGCATAAGGCGAAGGCCAAGGGGCACCGCGTAATCGCCGTCGGCACCACCGCAGTGCGTTCGCTCGAGAGTGCGTTCGAAGCGGAGGCGCCGGTGTCCGATCCGGCTGTGACGGCGCGCTATTTTGAGGGTCGCGAGGACGGCGCTGACACGCTCGGCCGCGGCGATATTGTGGTGCGCGAGAACGCGACAACGCAGCTCTACCTCATGCCCGGCTCGACCTATCACGTGGTCGACGCACTGATCACTAACTTCCACGTGCCGCGCTCCACGCTCATGATGCTCGTGAGCGCACTTGCCACCCGCGATCAGATCATGGATGCCTACGCCGCTGCTATCGAAGAGCGTTACCGCTTCTTCAGCTTTGGCGACGCCATGCTCATCTTGTAGTTACGCGGTTCTACGAACCGCGTAACTAGTCGACGCTGCAAACGCCCCTAAGCGGCAATCTGACGTTCAATCGTCGGGCATGACCAGAAGGTCAATGCCCTCCTCTTTCACGTCACCTTGCTCGCTTAGGGGCGTTTTCGCTGTCCG